>JBDKHE010000686.1:0-7496 GCA_039797805.1 Verrucomicrobiota bacterium | reverse complement strand
GTTCGGGCTCGCAAAAATAGGCGGGTTGAGCGGGCTGCACGCCAAGGTGCCCGCCGTGATGTTCAACCTCTTCGGCGGAGGGTCCGCCAGTGAATACACGTGGTACTCCATCGCGGCCCTGCTCCTGGTGCAGTTCGTGGGGATCGTCGGGTCGCAGGCCGGCATGACGATCGCGGGCTCGGCGAAAAACGAAATGGCTGCGCGCCTCGGCGCGGTGACGGGTGGTTTCAGCAAGCGTTTCGTCACCATCGCGTGGGCCTTCAGTGGTCTGGTGGCGATCGCACTCTTCGGACCCAACCTCTCCGACCCGGACCAGGTGTGGGGCCTGCTGACGCGCGAGCTGCTGCCGGTCGGTCTGATCGGTATCATGATCATCGGCATTCTGGGCGGCAAACTGGCCCTGCTCGGGGCCCAGTCGGTGGTGCTGTCTGGGTTGGTCGTGAAGAATCTCTATGAGCCGCTGTTTCCCGGGAAGAACGAGAAACATTACATGTTCATCGCCCGGCTCACGGTGCCGGTGGTGCTGGCGCTCGGCATCGCGGTCGGCCTCTACCTCAACAGCGTGATTGCGCTGCTGAAGTTTGCCATCGTGCTGCTCGTGATCTGGGGCGTGCCGATCACCCTGATCTACCTCTGGCGCCGCCTGACGGAAACGGCGGTGCGCGTCCAGGTGCTGGCCACGGTGGTGCTGGTTGCGGTCATTCCCTGGAGCGTGCCTTCCATCCCGGCCCTGGCGCAGTCAGCCGAGCTGACCAGAATGACCCGCCAGCAGGATGTCGTCATGACCGGTCCCGCCACCGCCGCGGAAGTCGCCGTCGGGCGGGCCCAGGCCGTGGGCGAAATCATCACCCGGCCGGTTCGCCTGGAACCCGTTTCCATCTACTTTGAGGAAGGCGTGGTACGCAGCGATCCCAACAACCCGGACTCCCCCAAGACCGGCCTGGGTCTGTTCCGCGTCGAGGTTTGGATGCTGGCGATGCTCGGTGTCGACGTCGCGGGATTCAATCCGGCGCAGTTGCTCATGACCCGCTACGTGGTCGATGCGGCCATTCCCGTCTTTATCCTGATTGTCGTGAGCCTGCTTACCAAACCCACGGATCCCGTCCGCGTGGCCCGTTTCCATGTCCGCATGAAGACCCCGGTCGGGGCCACGCTGGAAGAGGACGCCCTGGCCGTCGAGGCCAGCTACGCCAATCCGACGCGCTTCGACCACCTGAAGCTGTTTCCGAATTCCAACTGGGAGCTGACCAAGTGGGACCGGCAGGACGCGCTGGGTTTTCTGGGCTGTTGCGCCCTCGTCGGCTTCATTCTGATCTTCTTCAAGGCCGTGCTGGTCATCGGCAGCTGAATTACCGCCTCCCGGAGATGAACGCGCCGCCTTTCACCATCATCCTCGATGAGCCCTGCTCCCGACTGCGGGATGCCGTGGCGGCGATTGCGCCCGTATTTGTGTTCAAGAGTACCCACGGATTCTTCTCGTCGCCGCAGCAGGCGGTTGGGGAGCTCGCAGAGCAGCTTGCCTTGGCTGGCCTGGAGCCACCGTATCTTTACGTGGCCGCCTCCTTCGGCGGTTATGCCGCGCTGACCTATGCGTCCCTTTTGCCGGATTCACTGGTCGGACTGGTGCTCGTTGACGCGTCGCATCCCCAGCAAACGGGCAAAGCGCTTGCCGCCATACCGGCGGAGATTGCGGACACGCCGCCGATGGTGCGTTTCATCACCAAGCTGAAGGGATTTGGTCCGGTCTGGAACGAAAGCTGCGCCGCAGTCGCGGCGATCAAGTCGGTTGGGAGCATTCCTCTGATCGTGCTGGCTGCGGGTCATCCCGATATGCCAGACGAAATGCCGGAAGGCCCCCGCCAGGCGCTCATTGATGGCTGGCATGACCTGCAGCGGCAACATGCGGCGCTTTCAACGCGTGGTCAGATTCGGATTGTGCCTGAAGCGGGGCACGATCTCGTCAAGCTTGCTCCCGAAGCCGTCCTTGCCGCCATTCGCGATCTGGCGCGCACGTCCTTTCCCAGAGTGTCGTGCGAAGTGGCGACCTGATCGCGGCGTCTTTCCGAGCAAATCTCTTTCCCCTCCCTATTCACCATGCCTGCTGCCTCCTCCAAGCCTGCCACTCGAACCGAAGTTGAGACCATTCTGCGTTGTGGGCCGCCGCGGCGGGTACCTCTTTTTCTGCCCGCCATCTACGAGCACAAGGCCTGGTTCATCGGCAGCACGCCGTCGGCCATCTCCCGAGACGGCGAACTGTTGTCCCGCGCGCTCCTGGCCGAGTATGAAGCCGTCGGCCCGGACGCGCTTGCCGTGGGCGTGGATGTCTACAACCTGGAGGCCGAGGCGGTCGGCTGCACCGTGACCTTCTACGAGGGCGATGACACCTCGATCCCGGGGATCAGTCCGGGCAATCATCTCTTCCATGTCGGAGACGACCTGACCAAGGCACCGATCCCGAATCCGCTCAAGGACGGGCGCATGCCGGTCAACCTCACCGCGGTGCGCAACGTGCGCAAGGCGCTCGGGGACCAGGTGTGGCTGCGAGGCTCCATCTCCGGACCGTTCTCGCTGGCGATCTCGTTGGTCGGCGCCGAGGCGTTGTTCCTCGCGTGCTACGATCAGGCCGACTGGGTGCGCAGCGTGCTCGATTACGCGGGGCGCATCATCAAGGCCTTTGCCCGGGGCTACATCGACGCCGGCGCCGAGCTCATTGTGTTCGATTCGCAGGCGTCACCCGACCTGCTGTCGCCCGAGATGTATGAGGAGTTCGTGCTGCCCGTGACCAAGGATCTGGTGCAGTGGTGCGCCACGCAGGGCGTGCGTGATCTGCCGCTGATCATCGGCGGCAACACCACGTCGATCTCCGGACTCCTCGCGCAGACCGGGGCGAACAACCTGCTTTGCGACTTCACGGCCGATTTCGACGAATGGGCTGCGGTCTGCCGCGAACACGGCCGGGCCTTCCGCCGGAACATCTCACCGCGCCTGATCCAGTCGGGCACGCCCGACGAGATCTATGCCGTGGCCGCCGAGGAGCTGCGCCGTGGTCGGGATCTGCCGGGTTTCATCATGGGCACCGGGGTCATCGCCTTTGGTACCCCGACCGAAAACATCCTCGCGATCAAGCGGGCCTGTCAGGACACTGCCGCCGGCTGAACGGACTGGAAAAATTGACCGCCATCAACGCGAGAACCGAACCATGCCACGCAGATTGCTCCCATTGTTCCTGCTGATCTTCGGGATAATCCAGGCCGCGACCGGCGGCGCCAATCCCACCGCGGAGCCGTCACCCTCCGTGCTCGTCTGCGGTGGCAGCATGATGAACGGCAATCATTTTGCCGACAGCACGCTGGCCGTGATGCGCGCCCACTATGCCGGTTGCCGCCAAATCGCGCTGGTGTTGCATTCCACCCCGCCGGGAGAGCGCGATCGCATGGAGGCGCGGTTGCAGGAAGCCTTTGCCCACCTCATCGGGGCGAAAGCGGAGTCGCTGCACCGTCGTGATGCGGCCGGAGCGAAGGCGTTGCTGGAATCGGCCGATGGCATCTTCGTGGGTGGCGGCGAGACGTTTGTTCTGCTGGCGGAGCTTTACCGCACGGGCCAGCTGGAACTGATCCGCGCGCGCGTTGCGGCCGGCGTGCCCTATGGCGGCTCCAGCGCCGGGGCCAACGTGGCCGGGCTGCTGATCGGCACGACCAACGATTTTCCCGTCGCCGACGTCCCGAGCCGGCGGTCGCTGGGGATTTTCCCGGCGGTCATCAATCCGCATCATCCCGCGCCGGACACCAAGGCCGAGTACGACGGCCGCGTCTGGAAAATCAAAAACTACCTGAAGTTCAACCCAACGGAAACGGTGCTCGGCCTCGCCAACGCCTCGGTTGCGCGGTTGCACAACGGGCGCGTGACCCTGGAGACCGGCCAGGGTTGGCTCTATCGCTCCGGTAGCGAACGCGCGCTGGTAGCCGGCGACGCCGTGCCTGAATTAACGCCATGAAACCAATGTCCCGGCGCAACGCGCTGAAAGGAATCGCGGCGTTGGCCGCGGGATCGTCTTTCGCCGGGCGAATCTCGGCAGCTCCGTCGCAGACCGCGCGGGACCGGCGCATCCCGCTGGTTCACCTCACCGACCTATATCATCCTCCCCAGGACCCGGATGATCATCTGGATCTGGCAACGATCTACGGATTGCCGGAATACGACCTGCGCGGGGTCGTGTTGGACGTGACGAGGAAATTTCTCGTCGGTAAGCCGGACGGCTGGGACATCCCGCGCGATCCGGGTTATGTGCCGGTCGCGCAGTTGAATCATCTGACCGGCCGGGCTGTGCCGGCGGCGATGGGACCGATTGATCCCCTGACGCATCCCGGTGATGACGCGCGGGACCGGCCGGTGGCCGAGCAGGCTGGCATTGCCCTGCTGCTGGACGTGCTGGAGCGGAGCGCCGAGCCGGTGACTATTTCGGTGGTGGGTTCGGGGCGCGTACTGGCCGCAGCGTACAACCGGGCACCGGAGCTGGTGTTGGCGAAAACCCGGACGGTGTTGCTCAACGCCGGGGCGACCGGTGGCCCCAAACGCGAATGGAATGCCGGCCTCGATCCCGCCGCCTACCTCGCGTTGTGGCGCTCCGGGCTGCCCCTTGACTGGTATCCATGCGGGACTGACCGCAGCGCCTTTGATCCCGTGCATGAACGGGGGACTTTCTGGAAGGTGCATCATGCCGTCCTGTTCCGGGATTTGGCGGATGGATTGCGCGCGTGGATCGGCCTGGCCTTCACCGGATCGCTCCGCGGCGACGTCATTCGAGCGTTGTCCGAGTCCGGACGCGGTGCCGCCTGGGAGCAGGTGCTTGCCGGTGAACGCAACATGTGGGCCACCGTTTCTCTGGTGCTCGGCGCCGGGCGTGTCCTGGCTAAAACGCCGGAAGGATGGCGTTTCCTGCCGGCGGCGGAGGCCGCGGGGATGGAGTTGTGGCCGCTGCGCCTTGATCCGATCCGGGCCACCGTTGATGACGATGGACACGTGAACTGGACAACGACGGCGGAGGATTCGAACCGGCGTTTGTTCGGCCGGAAACCGGGAGCAGACTACGGCCTGGCGATGGCGGAGGCCTTGAATGCGCATTTCCACGAGATCGCGGTTCACCCGCTGGATCTTCAGCGGGCGGCCCCGAAGTCGTAGCTCAGCGTCCACTCACGGGACGCTCCGGGTGCAAGGTCGAGCGCGAGGAAGGGTTCCAAGGACAGGGTGTTGCCGTTGGCCCAGAGCACGCACTTGAACGGGATGATATCGGTGGTGAAGGTGACGTCGCGAAGCCGCGGGTGCGCAAGCGTGGCCGCGAAGGGCCGGCCGGCGGGGAGTCCGAGGTGCTCAAGGTGACCGTCGAAGACGCCGACGAAGGCGCGACGCAGGGTGAGTTCGCGATTCGACAGGAGGTAACCCTGGTTCTCAGGCAAGGTCGTGTCCGCTGGCAGAGTGATGTGCTGGCGACCGTCGGCTTCCAGGGCGAAGAAGGGATGCGCGAACCACTCCAGCACGAGGGGCGTGGCCCCACGGTTGGTCAGACGTGACTGCGAGCGGACCTGGCGACCGTGCAGGCTGATCGTACGTTCGAGGGAGTAGTCCCAACGGCCGGCGCTTTGCTCGGTGCGAAAGACGAGGCGATCGGGGAAGGTCTCGATTTTCCATTCGCAGGGTTCGGTGACGACCACGGTGCCCTGGGCGTCGCGACCGAGAACGCCGGCACCTGGCGCGAGGCCGGTGGCGCCGTCCCAGAGCAGTGGCTGCCCCGTGGTGGTGCTGTGGCGGAAGGATTCCGGGAGCCCTTGGGCGTTGTGGACCTGCGGCGTCGGGCTCGGCCACTCCGGACCCGTCAGCAGGGCGCCAACATTTCGGTCATGGATCTGCCAGATGAATCCGCCCCAACAGAAGCGCGGGCCCAGCCGGGCGTGGTCGGCCGCGGGGTCGAGCAGTTCGATGGTGAGGTCGGCGTTGGCGAGAGTCAGCATGGGGCAGGGGACTAAGTTTCAGCCACGGATGGCACGGATGAGCACGGATCAATGCGGGTTAACCACTAAGCCACACTCTTGAGTCACTCACTGAAATCCCCAGAGGAAGACACTCCGGATGACTCGGATTAGTGGCTCATGAGTGTGGATTAGTGGTTGAATAATTCAGCGCAGGCGCATGACGCGCAGGGTGGTGTTCACGCCGTTCACGACCAAGGCGAACTGGCCGTGCGGGCGGGCCTGGATCTCGATTTCCTTGCCGGGGAGATCGTAGGTGATGGGCTCGTAGCCTTCCCAGACCTGGCCGTTGTCGAGGAGGAAGCGGTTGCCGCCTTCCCATTTCGTCACCTTGGCCTTGAGCGGCGGCAGATTGCGCCAGTCGCTGTCATCGAATAGCGGCAGACCGAAGCGCTGCAGCAGGCTGGGATTCGCCGCCGGGGCCGCGACGGCGGCTTCCTTGCGGGCGGTGACCACCTCTGCCTGATGCTTCACCGTGAGGGTGGCCTGGTGGCGGATGAGCGCGGCGTCGATGACACCGATTTCGTCGGGGGTGAGACGATCGAGGCCGGCGCGTTGCCACTGGGCGGGCGAGAGAATGGCCTTGAGACCGGGGAAAGTTTCCTGCGCGAAGCCGGTGCAGACACTCAGGGCAAGCAAGACGGTGAAGAGCGGGGATTTCATGGGAGAACGCTAGGGTGGATTGTGGGCCTGCCTGAGCTTGGAGGACGGCGGCCAGGCGGCGGCCAGAGTGGGATCGTCGGTGGAGATTATCTACACATGCAGGAAGCCGTCACCAGTATTTTGCGCGGAAACGAGCCGGGCAAAGGCGCCGCCTTGGGAGGTGAGCTGGCGGAAGTCGCCCTCCTCGATGATGCGTCCGGCGGCGAGGACGATGATGCGGTCGGCGTTGCGGATGGTGCTCAGGCGATGGGCGATGGTGATGACCGTGCGGCCGGTCGCGAGCCGGTCGAGGGCCTCCTGGATGAGCCGCTCGCTCTCGTAGTCCAGCGCCGAGGTGGCCTCGTCGAGGATGAGCACGGGTGGATTGCGGAGGATGGCGCGCGCGATGGCGAGGCGCTGGCGCTGGCCGCCGGAGAGGGTCGCTCCGCGCTCGCCGACGCGGGTGTCGTAGCCGGCGGGGAGACGCTGGATGAATTCCTCGGCGTTGGCCTGCTGGGCGGCGGCGCGGATCTCGGCATCGGTGGCATCGGCGCGGGCAAAGCGTAGGTTTTCGGAAATGGTGCCGGAGAGCAGCAGACTGTCCTGCAGCACGACGGCAAACTGGCGGCGGACCCAGCGCATGTCCCACTCCGTCTGCGGCACGCCATCGATCAAAATGCGACCGGCGCCCGGAGCGTAGAGGCCGAGCAGCAGATTGGCGAGGGTGCTCTTGCCCGAGCCGGAAGGGCCGACGAAGGCGACGTGTTCGCCCGGCCGCAGGGCCAGGTTGATGCCGTGCAACACGGTCCGGTCGGGCGCCGACGGGTAGGC
>JBDKHE010000685.1:0-4230 GCA_039797805.1 Verrucomicrobiota bacterium | reverse complement strand
CCTCGAATTCCTTCTGCCAGACATTGTCCTCGGCGAAGGCGTGGCCCGGTTGCGCCTCACGCTTGGCCTGGATGGCGAGCAGTTCCGCCGCGAGGTCGAGGGTCGCGCGCTCGGCGGCCTGCCGGGCCTTTTCCCAGCGACCCGAGCCCACGCGGCCGAGTTGCGGTCGGGTCTTGGACAGACCGACGTAGCGGCTGATCAGATGGGACTCCTGCAGCGGCACGTGCAGGGTCACCTTGTCGTCGAACTCCAGCGAGATGACCTCCCGGGTACCGTCGTTGGACTCCAGCTTGGTGAGTCCGCGAAACTGCGCGATGCCGTGCTGGAGGTGGACGACGAAATCGCCTTCCACGAGCTCGGAAAAATCCAGGAGCTGGTCCACGGCCGACTGCGCGGCGATGGCACGCTTCGGCATGGCGCGGCGCGCCCGCTTGCGTCCAAAAATCTCGGTTTCGGAAACGACGACAATCCCCTTGGGTAGGGCGATGCGTCCCTGCAGCGCCGGTTTTGTTGATGTCGGGCCGTGGTTCTCTTCGCCGCCATCTGTCCCGGTGTGGACCGGATTCTGCGTCCTGCCTTCGCGATAGGTTACCTTGAATCCCTCGCTCAAAGTCCCGCTGAGGAAACGCGGCTTGAGGGTCTTCAAGTGTTTGTCGTCGGCCAGCAGCTCGCGGACGCGCTGCTCCTCGCCGGGCTTTGAGACGATGAAGTCGACGGCGAAGCCTTCGGCCTGCCACGCCGCAACCTTTTCCAGAAAATCCCGGCGCGCCGACTCCTCGGCCTGCAAGCGCTCATGGGCGAGCTGGCGTTCCTCCGGATAGGAACGGTGGTGGGAGAGCGACTCGGTGTCCCAGGTTTCCTCGTCGGACGCGCCGTCGAAAAGCTCGCTTGCCAGATCAAGGTCACTGAGACCGAAGAGCCGCGCGCACTTGGTCGTCAGTTGTTGCCAAATGGGCAGGGCGGCGAGCCCGGTGGCCGGCGGGATCACAGGTGGGGCTGCAAGTCCCTTTGCCGCCGGGTTAGAATCGTCTGCGGCGGAGCGGTGAGTCCCTTTTTCGCCGTCCGCCTCGGTGCGGAGCGGGGTCCGTGCCCCGTCACCCGGCTGCAGGTCGAAAAGTTCCTCGATGGATTTGGGTTCGAGAATGGTGCCGTGCACGCCCGGCGGCAGGTGATCGAGCAGCGTGGCCTGCAGGCCTGAGGTGTGCAGCCGCGGGGCGGCGGTGAGGGTGATGTGTTCCACCACGTCGCCTGAGCGTTGCGTGACCGGGTCCAGGGCGCGGATCTCCTCGATGGCATCGCCGAAGAAGTCCAGCCGGTAGGGCTGGTGGGCCGTGATGGGATAGACGTCCACGATGCCGCCCCGGACGGCGTATTGGCCCGGGGCCTCGCAGACGGCCTCGCTGTCGTAGTCAAAAGAACGCAGCAAATCGAGCAGGCCCTGAAACGGACGCGTCTCGCCTCGGTGCACCTGAATCTCCCGATCAGCGAAATCCTGGGCGGGCGGCACCGGCTGCATCAAGGCGGCGGGCGTGGCGAGGATGAGGATGGGGTCTCTGGTATGGGGTTTGGGGTCTCGGGTCTGGGGTCTGGGATCTGGGGTCTCGGTTCTGGGGTCTGGGATTTGGGGTTGGGCGTCGGGAGCTTGGCGTTTTTGCTCTGGGCTCCTGGGTTTGGCGGCACGGCGGAGCCGGCTGAGGACGGCGAGGCGGTCGCTGGCGGCGTTGAAAGCCTCGCGCATCTCCCGGTTGTCGGTCTGAGCCTCGGGGAAATTCAGGATTTCGAGTCCGGCGCGGTTGCCATTCGCGGCATGAAAAAGCGCCAGGTCCTCGGCCAGCGCATCGCTGCGGGCGGCGTCCTCGTGGACAACCAGCCACACGGGCGCCGGGTGGCGCCGAACCAGTTCCGCCAGGGCATGGGGGTGCGCTGCCGGACAAATTCCGGTGAGCTTGGTGCGCGGAGCGGAGCTTACAGCAGACAAATCAATCGCGAAGACGCGGAAGCCCGGAACGAAAGCCAGAAAACCGGTCAGGGCAATGCCCGGCTTGGGCTATTTTGCCTCGGCCTGTTTCCTTGCCCGCAGGACCTCGAGGGCGACCCGCGCGGCAGATTCCTCGGCCAGCTTCTTGGACGACCCGGTACCCGTGCCGACGATTTCGTCGATCAGGAAGACGGTGACCTCGTAGACCCGGGCGTGCTTGGGGCCGGTCGTGTCCGTCACCTTGTAGAGCAGGGCGGAGTTCCCGTGGTCCGGTTGGACCATTTCCTGGAGAAGGCCCTTGGGATTTTCCTGGTCCTCCGTTTCGACCAGATGTGCCTCTAGGGGGCCGTACCAGGCGATCACGAGGCGTTGCGCCGTGGGGAGATCACTATCGAGATAAATCGCACCCAGCATGGCTTCGAACACATCCTCCAAAATGGATGCGCGTTCGCGTCCGCCGGCCTCCTCCTCGCTCTTGCTGAGACGGACGTTGGCCGCGATGCCCAAATCTCGTGCCATCTGGGTGAGGAATTTTCCCTTGGTGAGAATGGCGCGGCGGCGGCTGAGGACGCCCTCACGCAGCTCAGGAAACTCGCGATAGAGGGCGTCGGTCAAAATGAACTGCAGGACGGTATCGCCGAGGAACTCCAGTCGCTGGTTATTGGGGCCCGAAGAGGGATCGTCCTGCAGATACGAGGCATGGGTCAAAGCCTCCAACAGCAGCGCGCGGTTGCGAAAGACATAACCGAGGCGGCTTTCCAGCAGGGAGAGTGGGTCGATTGGCGAGGTCACGTTTCGGAAATCACAAAGGCCAAAACTGAGGGTCCAAACAATCCCCAAAGTGCATTGGAGCGATATTCTGGCGTTGGCCGAGGCTCGACGGAGTCGATCTCTACACACCCAGTCGCGATGCGCCACCCCTCATCATAGAGGGGATACCAAACATTCGTATCCGAAGTCCCCTCTATGAAGAGGGGTGCCCGATAGGGCGGGGTGTGTCGGGGGCGTTTTGGGGATCGAGACTTACGCACGAAATACGTCCTGCGGCGGACATCCCTACCCGGCAAAACACAGTTCCGGCTCCCAACCCCGCCCTCAGCTGCTCGCGCTGGAGTAACGACGGATGCCGCGCTGGAAGACCGTGACGGCGACCGCGAGCCAGAAAACGGCGGCCCCGAACAGCCAGAGGGCGGGCCCCAGCTCGGGTCCGTGGATCAGGGTGCGGGCAGGAACATTGGTGACGATGATCACCGGGAGCGTGTAGACGAAGACGACCGAGGCGATGCCCTTCAGGGCCTCGCGGGGGAGGCGGGAAAACTCATTCAGACCAAAATACCCGTGCTCGATGCCGTGGGCGCTTTGCATCCAGAAAACCAGCGAGACAAAGAACAGCAGCGTGGCGTAATGGATGACGAGGCCGCAGAGGATGAAGAGACTGAAGCAGCCGATCTGCAACCAGCTGGGGTGCAGTCCGAGCTTGTGCGCAGCGAAGACGATCACCGCGATGGCGAGCGGGACATTGATGACCCCCTCGAGGTCGATCTTCCGTGTTGAAACCATGAACAGCGGCCAGCCGGGCTGCGCCATGAAGAAGTCAAAGTGCCCGCTGCGGACATTCCGGCTCATCTCGAAGAGGTTGGTCCAGAAGAACCCCATCAGCAGGCGCTGCACGAGCATGGAGGTGCCGACGATGATCGTCATTTCCCAAGGCCCCCAGCCGGCGATGGACTCGGTGTGGCTGTAGATCACGGCGATCAGCAGGAGATTCACGACCATCCAGAAAATCTCGACCAGCGACCACATGATGAAGTCCGCGCGGAACATCATGGTCCGGACGAGCGAGTAGCGCGCGGAGGCAAACCAGAGGCGGGCGTAGTGGCGGAGGGCTTCCATGGGATCAGCCGCCGACAGCGGTGTGGCGGCGGAGGCCGCGGGACCAGAGGAGTTGGGCGACGGTCAACAGGGCCAGCACCCAGAAGAGCTGGATCCCCAGGCCCCGCAGGGCGTAGCCCAGGTCGGTGATGCGCCCGGTCAGAATGGCGGCAGGAAAATACATCTGGTAATAATAGGGCAGCCAGGAAGACAGCTGGTAGAGCCAGTTGGGAAACAGATCCAACGGGAAGACCTGGCCGCCGAGAATCGTCTCCACCGCGAGCGACAGAATGATGAAGGACTGAATCTCGAGGAACCAGAAGGTCAGCAGGCCGAAGCAATAGGCGATGGTGAACTGGATCAGCGCGGACATCAGCAGG
>JBDKHE010000684.1:0-3398 GCA_039797805.1 Verrucomicrobiota bacterium | reverse complement strand
GTCCGGCAGCAAATGCGGATTCTTGCCGGCCTGGGCATAGACCCCCTGCTCCCCGATCAGGAGCATGAGGTGCATGCCCAGCATGTAGCCGCCCAACGCAAAGAACATCGACTGGCCAAGGCTGAGGAGACCCGTGTAACCCCACAGCAGATCAACCGAGATCGCGAGCAGGGCGAAGCAAAGGTATTTGCCCCACAGATTGATCGTGAAATCGCTGACGATGCCGTGCGCGTTCAGCAGCGGAAACACCACGATCAGAAAGAGCGAGATCGTGGCGACGGCCAAGACCTCCGGGCGGCGGTGGGGAGGAATGCTCATGGGGTCAGTCCTCCAGGTTGCGGGTGCGCGTCACGAAGAGACCGGCCGGACGCCATTGCAGGAACAGGATGATGGCCACGAGCACGAGAATCTTGCCGAGCACGGGGTTGAGCAAAATCTGCTGCAGTGACTGATCGGCGAGACCGATGCCAAAGGCGCTGATGACCGTGCCCGGGAGGTTCCCCACCCCGCCGACGACCACGGTCATGAAACAATCCACGATGTAACTCTGCCCGAGCGAAGGCCCGACGTTGCCAATCTGGCTGAGGAACGCGCCGGCGAGCCCGGCCAGACCGCTGCCGAGACCGAAGGTGAGCATGTTCACCCGGCTGGTGCGGACACCCATGCAGGAGGCCATGCCACGGTTCTGCATGACCGCGCGGATCAGCAGGCCGAGAGAAGTCCGCGTGAGCACGAGCCAGACTCCGAGCACGATCATGAGGGCGAAGCCGATCACGAAGACGCGGTTCCAGCCGAGAATGATGTCGTTCACCGTCCAGTTGCCACTGAGGTAGACCGGACTGGAAACCTGCACGTTGTTCGAGCCGAACATGAGCTTGAAGATCTGCTGAAGCACGACCGACACGCCCCAGGTGGCGAGCAGGCTCTCCAGCGGCCGGCGGTACAGCCATTGGATGATGCTGCGCTCAAGGCCGATGCCGACCAGCGCCGCAGTGAAGAAACTGAGCGGAATCGCGGCCAGGAAGTAGCACTGGTAGAGCCAGCCGGAGAGATTCATGCCCGGGATGCCGAGACTCAGTCCAAAGAACGGTATCACGATCCCGCTGCCGAAAATATTCTGGACCAAGTACGTCGTGTAGGCGCCGACGGCGATCATCTCGCCGTGGGCCATGTTGATCACGCCCATCAGTCCGAAGGTGATGGCCAGTCCCAAGGCCAGCACCAGCAGGATGCTGCCGAGGCTGATGCCGCGGAAGATCGTGCCGAACAGATCGACGAAGGAACGATGCGATTCGACGGCGTGCATGGCGGCCTTCGTGGCGGCAATCACCGGGGCGGCCTTGCGGTCCTCCGCCTCCTGCAGGGCGTTGCGGAGAAAATCGGCGCTGGAAAGCGTGTGCAGTTCCTTCAACTCGGCGAGGGCGGCCAGCTTGACCGCATCGTTCGTATCCTTGAGCCGGACCAAGGCGATCGCCTCCCGCAAGGAACGCATGACCGTGGCATCGGTCTCGACGGGCAGGCGCTCGAGCAGCAGTGGCAGCTTGGAGTCGTCCTGCTTCTGCCCGATGGTCTGCACGCCCAGCAGGCGGCGCTTGGGATTGGCGGAGACGAGATCAACAAGGTCGAGCACGGCCTTCATGGACCGGCGCAGCGCGCTTGTGTGATCGGCCGACTTCATGTCACCGGCCACGAGCCGCATCGGCGTGCCGGTAGCGTCCGTGAGCGGGGCACCGGTGTCCACGCGGATGGCAGCCTGGGCGCCATCGGAATCTTTTTCGCCCGTGAGCAGCACCGGCACGGTGCCGGACGGGGCAACGTGGAGGAAAATGGCGTCACTTCGCCAGGCGGCGAGGAGCTCGGGAATGGCTTCATCATCCTGTCCGGCCAGGGACGCAATCAACTCACGTTTGGCGGCCCCGTCCTCCGTAAGCACCGCGCGGGCGATCACGACGCGGGCCGGCTCGGCGGCCGGTGCGACTACCGTCAGCATGAAGGTCGTGGCGAGGAGGAAGAATGCGCGGTGAAACAAATTCATGCGTGGGTCCTTTTTGCTTATGCTGGATTCATGCCAAAAAAAGCGGGGCGGGCTTTTAAGACCCGCCCCGCGTCCAATACCTACAAACAAAGTCTAGCCTGAGGCTTATTTGAACTTACCCTTCAGCCAGGGCTCGCCGTAGACGTTGGCGAACGACTTCAGGATCTTGAACTGGCCGTTGGCCTTGGTCTCACCGATGTAGACATTCTTCGTGAGGTGCATGTTCGGCTGGGTCGTGACCTTGCCGCCGGGACCATCGAAGGAGAGACCGGACTTCAGGGCCGTGCGGACCGCATCGACATCGAAGGTGCCGGCCTTTTCGACGGCGGCCTTCCAGAGGTACATGCCGTCATAGCTCAACACCATCGGGGAGCAGGTGACGCGGCCTTCCTTGACGAGACCGGGGACCGTGCTCTTGGCGAGCCAGGCCTTGAAGTCAGCAACGAACTTCTTGTTGGCGGGCGTGTCGATCGACTCGAAGTAGGTCCAGCAACCGAGCTGGCCGACGAGCTTGTCGGCGGGCAGGCCGCGGAATTCATCCTCGGAGATCGAGAAGGAGACGACCGGGCAGGTCTCGGCGGTGAGGCCGGAAGCGGCGTATTCCTTGAAGAAGGGGACGTTGGTGTCACCGTTCAGCGTGCTGATCACGCAGGCGTCACCGGAGGCGGCGAACTGCTTGATCTCGGCGACGATCTGCTGGTAGTCGGTGTGGCCGAAGCCGGTGTACTTGCCGGCGTTGGTGATCTTGCCCGAGCTGTCCTTCACGAAGCCGCCGCCGATGTTTTCCAGCGGCACACCCTTGCTGAGGAGGTATTCCAGCAGCACGAGGTTGGTGGTCTGCGGGTAGACGTAGTCGGTGCCGAGCAGGTAGAACTTCTTCTTGCCCTCGGCGAGGTAGAAGTCGACTGCCGGCGTGGCCTGCTGGTTGACGGCCTCGGCGGTGTAGAACACGTTCTGCGACTCTTCTTCGCCCTCGTACTGCACCGGATAGAACAGCAGCGCGTTGTTCTTCTCAAGGACCGGCAGGCAGTACTTGCGGCTGACGGAGGTCCAGCAGCCGAAGGTCACGGCGACCTTGTCCTGCTCGGTGAGCTGTTTCGCCTTCTCGGCGAAGGTCGGCCAGTCGGAGGCGCCGTCGACGATGACGAGCTCGATTTTTTTGCCGAGCACGCCGCCCTTGGCGTTGATCTCGTCGGCGGTGAACATAAGGATGTCGCGCAGCGAGGTTTCGCTGATCGCCATCGTGCCGGAAAGGGAGTGGAGCACGCCCACCTTGACGGTGTCGGCGGCATGGAGGACGGAGGTGAAAGCGGAGGCGAGAAGCGCGCCCGCGGCTACAAGGTAACGGGATGTTTTGAACATG
>JBDKHE010000683.1:0-3160 GCA_039797805.1 Verrucomicrobiota bacterium | reverse complement strand
ATGCCATCACCCTCGGCGACCACGTGTGGGACCAAAAGGGGTTCGAGGCCGATATCGTGGGACTGACACACGTGTGCCGTCCGGCCAATCTCCCTGCGGTCAACCCCGGTCGCGACCACCTGATCATGGAGAAAAACGGTTGCCGGCTGCTGATCTTCACGGTGCTCGGACGCACCTTCATGGGACTCAAGGCCGAGTGTCCGTTCCTTGGGGCCGATGCGTTGTTGCAGCGTCTGGCAGGACAATACGACGCCGCCCTGGTGGAAATCCACGCAGAGGCGACCTCGGAGAAACAGGCGATGGGCTGGCATCTGGCCGGGCGCGTCACCGCCGTCCTCGGCACGCACACGCACGTGGCCACGGCCGACACGGCCGTGCTCCGCGGGCATACCGCCTTCCAGTGCGATGTGGGCATGACCGGGCCGCATGAGTCGGTGCTGGGCCGGGAAATTGCCCCGGTGCTGGGCCGTTTCCTCGACGGGATGCCGCGCCGTTACGAAATCGCCAGCGGCGACAACCGCCTGTCGGCCGCGCTGGTGGAGTTCACCGCCCAGGGCCAGGCGACCAGCATCGAGTGGCTGAGCGTGCGGGGTTGAAAAGCGCGGCAGGGACGCGGGCGGTGCCGCTCAAGTTCCTCATCCTTTTTGTGTCTTTTTGCGCCATTTCGTGGCTAAATCCCGCCCGTGAACTTCTCCCAACCCGCCGCTGACCTCTATGTGCCGGATGGCCTGCCCGCGATGCAGGCGCTGGCCCGGACCACGCATCTCTGCCTCGCCGCGCACCAGGATGACATCGAGATCATGGCCTATCATGGCATCGCGGAATGTCATGGATCCACGGATCGCTGGTTCACGGGGGTGGTGCTGACGGATGGCAGCGGCAGCCCGCGCACGGGCAAATTTCGCCATTTCACCGACGAGCAGATGAAGGCGGTGCGTTGCACCGAGCAGCGCCGCGCTGCCAAGCTCGGCCGCTATGCCGCCATGATCCAGCTGGCTCATCCCAGCACGGTCGTGAAGAGCCCGCGTTCCCAAGAGGTCAGAAAGGATCTTGCCCAGGTACTGGCCGCCTGTCGTGCGCAGGTCGTCTACCTCCACAATCCGGCCGACAAGCACGACACCCATGTCGCGGTGTTTCTCCGCTGCCTGGAGGCGCTGCGGGCGCTCCCGAAGACTCGTCGCCCCAGGCAGGTTCTCGGCTGCGAGGTCTGGCGCAACCTCGACTGGCTTGTGGACACCGACAAGGTGTTGCTCGACGATTCCCCGAAACCCGCGCTGGCGGCGAAACTCATCGGCGCCTTCCAATCCCAGATCGCCGGTGGGAAGCGCTATGATCGCGCCATCGTCGGTCGTCGTCTGGCCAACGCCACTTTCCACACCTCGCACGCCACGGATGCCGCGGCGGCGGTGACCTGGGCCATGGATCTGACACCGCTCGTGAACGAGCCCACGCTCTCAGTCGAGAAATTCACGCTCGCCCATCTCGATCGCCTGCGCGCGGACGTGCGGAACCGGCTGAAGCGGTTTGCCGGTTAAACCCCACCGTCTGGCCGGCTGATTTTTGGTGTCTTTTTGAACCGCTTTGTGGCCAACTCCCCGCATGGTCAAAAGTTCCGGCACATACACGGGCGGTTTGAACTGCCAACTCACCCACGGTCCCTCGGGCAACGTCATTGAGACGGATGCCCCGGTGGACAATCACGGCCGCGGGGCGGCGTTTTCGCCGACCGATCTCACCGCCGCGTCCTTGGCCTCGTGCATGGTCACGACCATGGCCATCGCCGCGAAGCTCAAGCTCGGGATCGACATTCCCGGCGTGCGTTGGGAGGTCGCGAAGGAGATGTCCGCCGACAAACCCCGTCGCATCGTCACGCTGGCGGTCGAGATCTGGTTGCCATTTTCCAAGAGCATCGATCCGGAAAACATCCTCGAGAAGGCCGCGCTGAATTGCCCGGTGCAGCAAAGCCTGAATCCCTACATCAACTGCCCGGTGGTCTTCCACTGGGAGGCGTAGGCTGATAACGTAGTTTATTTGGGCAACCAGGGAACTGGCCGCCCCCCACCGGTCATTTGACGACGTTGTTGAAGCGGTAGGTACTGTTGAAAACCAGTTCGGTGTCATCGACCCCGATGCGCACCTTGATCTTGCCGTTGGCGGGATTCGTTTGCTCGGCGTAGCCGGTCACGTGCCGGGGCTTGTTTTTCTGGTTGCGGGCCTCGCCCGAAAACTCCGCCCGTTGTCCCTTCGTCAGCTTGAGGAGTTCGGCCTCCGGCAGGGTGATGGTGATGCTGCCGTGTTCGCTCCAGAAAAACCAGGGCCAGACCTTGGCCTCGTAGGTGGTGGTGTAGTTGTCGCCTTGGCGGACGAATTCACCGGTGGTCAGGGTGACGCTGCCCACGTAGATGGAGGTCTTGACCGTGGCCACGGTCACGGAATCCCAGTCGCCGCTCCGCTGGGTGGTGTCGGCGCCCACGCGGGCGACAGCGGTCAACACGAGGAGAGAGTACAGAATCGAGCGAAACATCATGGATACGTCACGTTGTGCCGGGAAAGGTTGCAGGCAAACGGGAAACGGGGAGGAAAAGAGGGTTTAGTGGTCATTGCTGGGGGTACTTGGGCCAATTCCCCGATCCTCCGGAGGCCGGCGCTCGTGGCGGATCCGCGAACATCCTCCGGCCCGCAACCCCACGTTGAGTCGCCGCGCCCATTTCCGCGTTGCCATGGGGCGGCGCGGGCCGTTGCTTGGCCCTCTATGGCAAAGCAGGCACAGGCCACTTGGGGCGGACGTTTCTCGGCGGGTACCGCCGGGCTCATGCTCCGTTTCAGCGAATCCGTCTCGTTCGACCACCGGCTGGCGCCGTTCGACATCGCCGGCAGCAAGGCGCACTCCGCCATGCTCGCCCATGTCGGGTTGATCACCGCGACGGAGCGCGACGCCATCCAGCGGGGGCTCGACGCGATTTTGGCCGAGATTCAGGCGGGCAAGTTCAAGTGGCAGACGCAGCTCGAGGACGTGCACATGAACATCGAGCAGGCGCTGACCAAGCGTGAGCCCGCCGCCGCCAAGCTGCACACCGCGCGGAGCCGGAACGACCAGGTGGCAACCGATATGCGGCTTTGGTTCAAGGCCGCCTGTGCAGAGATCGGCGCGCAGATTGCC
>JBDKHE010000682.1:0-6941 GCA_039797805.1 Verrucomicrobiota bacterium | reverse complement strand
AGATTGACCGTGTAATAGGCGCGCCAGTCGGGATCGCCCGCCTGCACCACGGGATAGAGATTGGTCACGGGCCAGGGCTGGTTGACGCCGACGCCCCACATGAAGCGGAAGGCGGTGCGCGCGCGGTCCACGTCGAGCACGTTCATCAGGAACGCGAGGATGTTGCCGTAGGTGTCGCAGCGCCAGTTGAAGGAGAAGGGCGTGATCTCGGCCAGCAGGTACTGCGTGTCGCCAAGGCCGGTCTGCCGGTCAGCGAAGCGGTTCTGCCGCGGGATGGCGTCATTCTCCTGGGTCGTGGGCCAGAAGATGTCCAGCAGTCGCGTGCGGATCCGCTGCGACCAGCGGAGATAGTCGGCGGCCTGTTCGAACTGGCCCATGAGCTCGAGGATGCGGCCGTAGCACACGTTCGTGCGATACCAGAGCACCTCGTCGTAAAGGACGTTGTAGCTGCGACCGAAAAGGTCGGTCCAATCGCCGGCTTCGGGGATCTCGAGCAGGCCATCGTTGTTCGAGTCCTGCGCACTGAGCCAGTTCATGATCGACTGCAGACGGCTGGCGTGCCGGTACAGCAGGGAGTGGTCGCCGGTGCGTGACGCGTAGTTGTAGATGGCGATGATGAGCCACAGGCCGCTGTCGATGGAGGCGATGTTGCCGACGCCGGAGTAGTCCGGCATGCCGTCGTCGATGCGGACGTTGGCCGGGATCTGGCCGGTCGGGGAGGAGGCGTTGAGCAGGGTCTCCAGGGTGGCGAGCTGCGCGGCCCGGACGTCCTCGTCCTCGATGTGCAGCGTGCTCCAGACCGTGATCGCGCCGTCGCGCGCCCAGACGCTGCGGTAGTTCACGTCGGTGCCGGTGACCTTGTTGTCGGTGAGCGAGCAGGCGGAGAAGCCCAGCGGGGTGATGTTCTTGCGCAGGGCGACCAGGGCCTTGTCGTAGGCGGTGGACAGGTAGTTCCGCTCCTTTTCGTTCAGCGAACCCAGCTTGGTGCCGGAGAAAAGCATCCGGAATCCCGGGGACATGTCGTGTTGCTGCTGGCGCGTCTGCTCCTTGTCGGGCAGCACGCACACCACGCCGTAATGGCAGAGGCCGTCGAGCACGCCGTCGGCGATGATCTGGCGCGAGCTGTAGGTGGGCACGTCGACCGTGGCCTCGTAAAGTTCGGGCAGGGCGTTCTCGACGATGATGCCGCGCACGCCGGGCAGGCGGAACATGGAGGCGTCGTTGCCGGTATCGCCGGCGACCAGCACGGTGTCCAGCGGCACGCCGATGCGTTCACAGAGCCAGCCCAGGGCGCCGGCCTTGGTGGCGTGGCGGGGCAGGATGTCGAGGTCGCGGGAACTGGAGTAGACGACGTTGATGGCGAGGCCGGCGGCGGTCAGCCGCTGGCGCAGCTCGCGGATCGCGCCGCGCGGGGCGCGCTCAAAGAACCAGCTCGATTTGAAATCGTGCTGGAACTCATCGGGCTGCGGCTTGACGCCCGGGTAGCTGCCGACGATCTCGCGCACGCGGGCCAGATCCCAGTCCCTGGCGAGGTGTTCCTGGAATTCCCCGAGCATGTGGCCGGCCTTCACGTCAAAGACCTGGGTCCCGACGCCGCCGATGTAGAAGTCCGCCTCCGGCAGGATGCCTTTGGTCACAAACTGGCGCAGGTCGTCCACCAGTCTGCCGCTGTTGTAGACGAGCAGCGGGCGCGCCTCGGGCGAGAGCGAGTTCCAGGCGGCTTTGAAACGGGCGGTGGACTCGGGGTTGCCGAGCAGAGTGCCGTCCAGATCAGAGCTGAAAAGGCGGACGGGCAGGGAATTTTCCGGTGGGTTTGCCATGGGTAGTTCGGTGATTCTGCCGGGGGGAGGCGCCGGCGTCAAACGGGGCAAACTGTCGAGTGTGTCAGGTGAATGTACCCGACAATGACTGCCTTCCGCGCCAAGACAACCCGGATGCATACGATCGACTGGCTGATCATCGGCGCGTATCTGGCCGTCCTGCTTTCGTTCGCGGCCTGGCTTTCGCGGCGTCGGGTGACGAACAGCGAGGATTATTTTCTCGGCGGCAATCGCCTGCCGTGGTGGGCGCTGGGTTCCTCGGGCATGTCGAGCAACCTCGACGTCGCGGGCACGATGGCGATCGTGGCGATGATCTCGGTCTACGGGCTGCACGGTCTCTTCATCGAGCTGCGGGGCGGAGTGGTGCTGCCCATCGCGGTCTTTTTGGCCTTCATGGGCAAGTGGCACCGGCGCTCCGGCGTGATGACCACGGCTGAGTGGATGCTGCTGCGCTTCGGGGACGGACGCTGGGGCCGCGCGGCGCGCCTGACGGCGGCGCTGACCTATGTGGTGCTCACCGTTGCGATGATCGTGTTTTTCGTGACGGCCGGTGGACAGTTTCTGACGACGTTCCTCCCGTTCACTGCGGTGCAATGCTCCGTGTGCGTGGCGCTGGTCGCCTTCGTGTACACGCTGATCGGCGGACTGGATGGCGTGATCTGGACGGACGTTTTCCAGACGCTCATCATCGGGCTGGCTGCGCTGTATGTGGCGGTGGTGGCGTCGGCGCAGGTGACGCCCGAGCTGCTGGCGGCTTGGCCGGGGGCGGCGTTGAACCAGTTCTGGCCCAAGGCCTCGGACCCGGGGCTCGCACCCTACATTCCCTTCTGGCCATTTCTGCTGGTGTGGGCCGGCAAGGGCCTGCTTGAAGGGCTGGGCGGCAGCGGGGGCTCGGCCTACATGGCCCAGCGCTTTTATGCGGCGCGCAACGAGGAGGATTGCCGCAAGATCGGTTTGCTCTGGCTGCTGCTGTTCAGCGTGCGCTGGCCGATGGTGCTCGGGTTTTGCCTGCTCGCGCTGAAGCTGGGCCTGCCCGTGCACACGATCGAGCAGGCCGAGGCCGTGCTGCCGCAGGTGTTGAACTCGCATTTCTTTCCACCGGGCGTCCAAGGATTGGTGATCGCGGCCATGCTCGCCGCGGCCATGTCCACTTTCGACAGCACGATCAACGCCGGCGCTTCCTACCTGGTGCGCGACATCTGGCAGCCGCTGCGGCCCAAAGCGGGCCTGCGCGAGATCGTCTGGGCCGGTTACGCGGCCTCGGCCCTGGTGGTCGGGCTCGGTTTGGGTCTGGCGCTGTGGCTGGGGACTTCCGTGCTGGGGCTATGGGTGGGCATTGTGATGCTGCTGTTTCCCGCCTTTCTCGTGCCGTTTGCGCTCCGTTGGTTCTGGTCGCGTTTCAACGGCGCCGGCTTCGTCTTCGGCGTGGCAGGCGGGTTTGCCGGGTCGCTGTGGTTTGCCCTGGTGAGGCCGGACGGTTGGAACGAGGCGGAACAGTTCCTCCTGGTGGCGGCGGTCTCGGCCGCGGCCTCGGTCGCGGGTGCTTGGCTCACTGCGCCGGTGGCGGACCCGGCCCTCAGAAATTTCTATGACCGTGTGCGGCCCTTCGGTTGGTGGCCGGCCGATTGGCGGGCTGCCTCGCGGGCGGAGCATCGGGCGGATATCCGCGTGCTGGCGGCTGCCGTGGTGTGGCAGGTCGTGACCTTCCTGCTGCCGATGGGCGCGATGCTGCGGATGTGGAGCAGCGTGGTGCCGGCTGCGATCCTGTGGCTCGCGCTCGGGTGGTATCTCTGGCCCCGCCGCCGCGCGGAGCGCGTCAGCTCCGCCGGAGGGACATCACCGGACACGCCGCCTGGCGCATGATCTGCTCGGCCGTGCTCCCGATGAGGGCGCGCTTGAGGCCGCTGCTGCCCTTGGTCGTCAGCACGATGAGGTCGATGTTGTTCTTTTTCGCGAGAGACAGGATTTCCTCGGCGGGCTTGCCGACGAGCACGGCGTTTTCCGCACGCAGGCGCGGTGGCAGGAACTGCTCGCCCATCTGACCCAGGCGTTTCAGGGCGGTCAGGCGTTGGCGGATGAGCTCCTCCTTGCTGACCTTGGCCTCGGGCAGGACGTGGACGAGGTGGATGCGGGCCGAGAACTTCTGCGCCAGCGGGATGGCGTAGCGCAGCGCCTGGCGGGATTTGCCGGAGAAATCCAACGGGACCAGAATGCGCAGCAGTCGGGGATAGGAAGTGCGGACCTGACCGATGACGGAACGGGTGGAGACGGGCTGGCTCATGAGCGGCGCCCTCCGCATGAAGGAATGGACCGAGAGAGGGCGAGGGCCTGGCGAGCGCGGGAGGCGCGCCCGGGCAGCCGGTTTGAGCGTCGGGAAAGGCAGTCTGGCTGAAGCATGCTCATTCAGTGACGGAAAAACCGGGCCTCGTAAAGAAAAGGCTCGTCCGGTGACGAGGAATTGATCCCGCCTCGGGTGAAGCAGGACCGATTCCGACGGAACAAAAGGGCGATTCCGGCTCAGTCGCCGTCGTTCCAGGGTTCGTCCCACTCGCTGTCGGAGAACGCGAGGGCGGTGGAGCGCTCCTCGATCAGGCTGGTGATCTGCTGGGCGATGCCGGTCCAGGTGAACAGGCTGCGGGCCTTGTGCGCGCCCATGCGCGACAGGCGGTGGGCGAGACGCGGGTGGCGCAGGATCTTCACAATGCTGATGCCGAGATCCTCCTTGTCGAAGGTGTCGGCGTACAGCGCGTGCCGGCCGAAGGTGACGGCGCGAAACAGGCCGCCGTGGGTCGTGATGACGGTCGGCGTGCCGCAGGCCATGGCCTCGATGGCGGTCATGCCGAAGGGTTCATAGCGGCTGCTCAGCACGAACACGTCGGCCGCCCGGTAGTGGTCGGCGAGATCGCTGTCAGCGACGAAGCCGGAGAACTTCACGCGGTCCTTGAGCCCGAGCCGGGCCACCTGGGCCACGAGATCGTCGTAGATCTTCTGCTCGTCGGGGTTCAGTTCGCTGCCGCCGACGGACAGGTGCAACATCGATTCCGGGACACGCGGGGCGACGACGGAAAAGGCGTCGATCAGCAGGTCATAACCCTTGTTGCGGGCGAGCCGGCCGAGGGCGTGGACGACCTTGCCCTCGAAGCCGAGACGTTTCCGGATGGCGTCACGGGAGGAGTTGCTGACCGGGTAGAAGCGGTTGTCGTCGTATCCGGGCGGCACCATGTGGACCCGCTCGGGGGTGGCGCCGTAGTCCTTCACGATCATGTCGAGCTGGTCGGGCGTGGTGGCGATGACTTCCGCGCAATTGCGGAAGAGCTGGGTCTCCTCGTTGATTCGCTGGGTGAAGTTGTACTTGAGGTCGAATTGCGCGGCGTCATCCGGATAATCCTTCTCCATGAGCTGCTTTTTCCACAGCCCGAGGGAGTGCGGGGTGTGCACGTGCGGCACATCGATGGCCTCGGTCAGGCGCTGCGCGGCATAGCCGGCGTCCCAGTAATGGCTGTTGATGAATTCGTATTTCAGGCCGTGCTTCTTGATGAAGCGAAGGGCGTTTTCCGACCACTCCGCCAGATGGCGCACCAGGTATTCCTTATCGAGGAACTTGGGGCCGCCGCAGGGCACGCGGATCACACGGACCCGCTCGTTCATGTAGTCCATCTCGGGCTGGTCCTCGAAGCGGCGGGTCCAGATGTCGACTTCGAAGCCGAGCTGGGCAAGTTTCTTGGCGAGTTCCAGGACGTAGACGACCTGGCCCCCGGTGTCGGCCGCCCCGAGAGGCGGTTCTGCGGCCACGTAGCCATGGGTGGAAACCATGCCGATACGGGGCAGCGGGCTTTGCGCGTTGAGGATGTCGTTTTTCATTTAAAGGGAGATTTTCCTCAATCCGCTCCCGTTGAGCAACGGGTCCAACCTGACAATACGTTCAGAAACCGCCCCGCGGCGAGGACCGGGTTTACCCGCGTCGCCAGAGATCGGACTGCAGCAGACCCCATTCTGTTGCGCGCCGTTGCTCGAGCCGGAAGCCGTGCCGGCGCAACTCGGCATCCGGGGCCGTAAAGTGCCGGGCGGGCAGGGCGGTCACGAGCCGGAAGAATCCATACATCAGCGCGTGGGTGGCCAAGGCCCGCCAGCGGGCCGGACCCCGGGCCGGCAGGGCGAAGTCGGCGACGAGCCACACGGCATCGGCCGACGCGCAGGCGGCGAGTTTCGCCACCACGGTGGCGAGCTGGTCGGGCGGAAAGCAGTCCAGGAAGAAGCAGGTGACGATCACGTCGAATGGCTCCTCCGGCGGCGTCCACGAGAGAAAATCGGCTTGGACCCAGGTGATGTTGCCCGGCGCACCGGGGGTGCGTTCGCGGGCCCGGGCCAGCATGCGCGGGCTGGCCTCGACACAGGTGAGCGCGGCGTCGGGAAAGCGCTCGGCGCAGGCCGCGGCAAAGCGGCCGTGGCCCTCGCCGACGCTCAGGATACGTCGCCGACCGGACAACTCCCCGAGCCAGGCGGTGCGGACCGTTTGCAGGCGCGAACCGGCGGTGAAGGCTTCCAGCCGGTCGTAATGCGGCGCCAGCCGGTCAAAGTTCATGCGTGGGCCCAGGCGAGGCCCGACACCACGGCGCCGGCGGCATAGGCGACCACGTCCCACGGATCCGCGATGGCCGTGCGGCTCAGGTGCGGCATGATCACCTCGGCCGCCACCGACCAGACGGCGGCATGGAGCAGGATCTCGCCCCAGCGCGGGCGGTCCGCGGCGGGCCGCAGGCCCAGCCGGTATTGCAGCCACAGCACGAGGGGCAGGGCAGCCGGGATCAGCAGGCAGTCGGCAAAATAGCCGTGGAGAAACACCCCTTTCCAGGCCGGGGGCAGGCACCAGCGGTTCAGCGCGTAGGCCGTGCAGGCCAGCAGGCACAACGGATCACGCGCGTAGCCGAAATTCTTCACAGTAAGGCGGCGATGGCCAGACCGGTGCCGAAGGCGAGGAGCAGCTTCAGCACAAAGTTCACGTGAGGGCTGGCGGGAGAAGGGAACAGGCTCATGGTATGGGTGGAGTGAACAGGACTCAGTCCTGCTGGTTGTTGGCAAAATTCATCTGCGCGCGCAAGATGTCGTGCATGGTGATCACGG
>JBDKHE010000681.1:0-4673 GCA_039797805.1 Verrucomicrobiota bacterium | reverse complement strand
GCCGGCCCGGTCGAGGGCGGCTTCGGCGGCGGCGCGATGGCCGGTGGCGATTTCCAGTTGTCCGCCGATGATGAGACCCTGGGCCAGTTCCAACCGCCAGCGGGCCACGGTCGGATCCCGGCGGTTGAGTTCGGCATAGCGGGTCTGCATGTCGGCGTAATGCGCCCGCGCTTCGTCGTACCGGCCGTCCTGTTCCGCCACCGAGCCGAGCCAGGAGGCGGTGTCGGCCCGGCGAAAAAGCAGTTCGGAGTCGGCCGGTTGTTCCGCGAGCATCAGGTCCAGCGTGTCGCGTTCCGCGAGAAATCCGGCACGGGCGGCGGCCAGGTCGCCGGCGGCGAGATCGACCGCGGCGAGGTTGTGGTGACCGTAGAAGACCTCGAGGCGCGCGCGCCGGCTCGGGCCTTCGGCGGCCAGCAAGGCCAGGGCGGTGTCGCGGTAACGCTCGAACCACTCCCGCTGGCGGACGCGGTTGCCCCGGCGGTGGGCGACAAACCCGATCCAATACTCGGCCTGTCCGCGCTCAAACAGCATGTCTCCGTTCGTGGGATGCCGGGTCACGAGCGCGGCGGCGCGGTCGTGGGCCGCGGTGAAGGCTTGCTCGGCCTCGGGGTAACGCGCCTGCTCCAGGCGCACTTCGCCGATCTGGGTCAAGGCCTTGGCCTGACGGGTGAGCGCGGCGTCGGTGAGATCGCGCGGATCAAGGGCGGTGAAATAGGCCATGGCCTTCTCGCCGACGGCGTCGAGAAGGTTGAGCCGGCCGATCTTTTGCAGCTCCGTGCGAAAGTCGCCCAGCATGAACGTCAGCAGATCCTCCGCCTGTTCCTGCCGGCGCTGGGCGTCCGCCCGCGCGGTCGCCTCGGCCTGCCCGGCGGCGCGGGCGGTGTCGCGCTCGGCGGCGGCGGTCTGTTCCGCCCGGGTCGCGCGGACGGCCTGGAGCGTGCTGATCAACGTGCCAGCCACGAGGGCAAGCGCCACGGCGAGCACGCTGGCGCAAGCGAGGCGGTTGCGGGCGATGAACTTTCCGAAACGGTAAAGAGAACTCGGCGGACGCGCCTCCACGGGTTCCTTGCGCAGATGGCGGCGGACATCCTCGGCCAGCGCGGCGGCCGTCCCGTAGCGCCGGTCACGGTCCTTTTCCAGGCACCGCATGACGATCCAGTCGAGGTCGCCGCGCAACGCCGCGGAGAGCCGCGGGGCGGCGGCGCCACGGAGCCGTGCCACCGTGGTCCGGTCGGCTTCCGCGAGGGTGGAAACCACCGTGGAGGGGCGCGGTGGGTCCACTTCCCGGATGATGCGGCGGATTTCGAGAAAGCCGGCCTGCACGAGCTCTTTCGGGTCGTAAGGCGGGCGCCCGGTGAGCAGCTCATAAAGCAGCACACCGAGGGCGTAGACATCGCTGCGCGTGTCGAGGTCGACCTCGCGCTGCTCGGCCTGTTCCGGACTCATGTAGGCCGGCGTGCCGAGGAATTGCCCGAGTTCGGTGAACACGGCCTCGCCCGGGTTCCGTCCCGCCGTGGCCTTGGCGATGCCGAAATCGATCACCTTGGGCGCCGGCTCCCCGTCGCGCACCGCGACAAGGATGTTGGACGGTTTCAGGTCGCGATGAATGATGCCCTTCTGGTGGGCGTGCTGCAGGGCGAGGCAAACGCGGGAGAACAGCGCCAGCCGCGCCTCCATGGTCAGGCTCTGCTCGTCGCAATAGCGCGTGATCGGCACGCCCTCGACGTACTCCATCACGAAATAGGGACGCCCGGCCTCGGTTGACCCGGCGTCGTACACCCGGGCGATGTCCGGATGGGTCATGAGCGCGAGGGTCTGCCGCTCGGACTCGAAGCGGGCGATGACACTGCGGGTGTCCATGCCGAGCTTGATCACCTTGAGCGCCACCTGCCGGCGCAGGGGGGCGGTTTGCTCGGCGAGCCAGACCACACCGCAGCCGCCTTCCCCGAGCCGGCGCACCAAGGTGTACGGACCGATCAGCATGCCGGGCTTTTCCTCCGTGGCCGGGGCCGGCCAGGACGTCAGCGGCTTTTCGAGAAAGCCGGCGGCGGCCTCGTGGGTGGCGAGCAGCGCCTCGATCCGCGCCCGCCGGGCCGGATCCCCCGCACAGACCCGGTCGAGGTAAGCGCTCCGTTCGGACGGAGGCAGGTCCAGGACCTCGTTGAAGATGTCGTCGTCGCGGTTCAATGCGGGATATCAGGCAGAATTAGGCAGGGGCAACCGCCAGCGCGCGATGCGCGTGCGGCAATCCTTCGAGGCGAAAGCCGGCGTTGGTCCGACGGGCGAACGAACGTGGATTCGTTTGGCGGAATGAGCGTCTGGATGAATGGTGGGGAAAAATCAGGTCTCCCCGGCCCGGGAAAACGCAGGTTCAAGGTACCAATGCGGGATTAGTGACAATAAAGGGCCATGGTCGCAGAGGATTATCCGTCCCGGAGGCGGCAGACCTCGTTGTAAAGCCAGGTGCGGGCGTAGACCCAGTCGCGCTTGGCGGTGCGTTCGGAGATCCCGAGCACCTCGGCGGCTTCCTCGAGGCTGAGCCCGATGAAGTAGCGCTGCTTGACGAGCTCCGCCTTGCGCGGGTCGTGGGCGGCGAGGGCGTCGAGAGCGTCGTTGACGAGGAGGAGCTCGCGGTTGTCAACGCCGCTGGCCGGCAGTTCGAACAGGGTGTCGTTGGCGCTGACTTTTTCCAGCTGCCCCCCGTGACGGGCGGCGAGCTTGCGGCGGGCGTTGTCGATCAGGATGCGCCGCATGGCCTCGGCTGCGGCGGCAAAGAAGTGGGCGCGGTTGGCCCAGGCGGGCTGGTCCTCGCCCCCGAGACGGAGCCATGCCTCGTGCACCAGTGCGGTCGCCTGCAAGGTCTGGCCGGGCGCCTCCCGGGCCATCCGGGCGGCGGCGAGGCGGCGCAATTCGTCATAGACCAGCGGCAGCAATTCCTCCGCCGCGCAAGGGTCGCCTTGGCCGATCCGCTGGAGAAGGGGAGTGATGTTGTCAGGCCGCACGGGGCCAGAGGGTGCCTTTACGGTCGCGGGAGCGGAAGGAGAAAGTTCGGCATAGTGGGTCCGGCTCCTTTTGACCCTGAGTTGACGAAGCGATCACCGTGGGACACGCGGAAACCACGGGAGAGGCGGGGCTGCACCGGGGCAAGCGGGGGCAATTGAGGACCGTGCGGGCTGACGCCGGCGCAAACCTTGGAACGG
This sequence comes from Verrucomicrobiota bacterium, assembly GCA_039797805.1. Lineage (GTDB taxonomy): Bacteria > Verrucomicrobiota > Verrucomicrobiia > Opitutales > Opitutaceae > Lacunisphaera. Next base: position 1,473 of record JBDKHE010000681.1, on the reverse strand, counting down.
GGCACGCGGTTCGCACCCGGTTTCGTGAATGGTTGGGCCCGACGATTCACGCTTTCTGTCATCCTGCGCCGGCGAATACACCATGGCGCATTCGATCTCGAACCCGTTGCGGAAAGGTCACACAGAAATCACGGAACACACTGAAACGCCCCGTTGCCCGTCGGCCCAGTCACGTGACCGGAGGCTCGTTTGGTCCGGCCATCTTACCTGGCTTTCGGGTTTCCGGAACTGCGGGGCATTTATCGTAATAAACGCAGTCAGGCACTGAGCACACAGAGGCAATCCACATCCTTCCGGCTGAGGTGGCCGCGGCCTTGGGATGGCGGCTTCAGAATTCCAAGCGGGTTCCGCGGGCGGTTGCCTCGGCCTTGGGTTCCACCAGCGCGCCGGCCTGGTTGAACATTTCCAGCGTGAGGACCGATTTGAAAGTGCGGCCGTCGCGGGCGAGCGTGATGTCCTGGACCAGCACGCCATGGCCGCCCGGATTCCAGCCGCCGCCCTTGGCGATCTCCTCGAAGCTGCCCGGCGGCTTGGTCCAGTAGAAGGTGTACTTTGCCTGAAACCGGCCCGGACCCGTCTGACGCCAGATCCCGTAGGCCGGGGCCACCGGGGGAACGCTGTCGTAGTTGGAGGACTCCGTCATCGTGCCGCCGGCATTGAACGCGTACATGAACTCGAGATCCTTCACTGCCGCAAAGGAACCGGTCTTGAACTGCACACCGCCGCGCCACGCGCCGACGAGGCCGGTTTCAGGTTCGACGGCGGCGAGGGGACCGACCGTGGCGAGGAACAGGGCGAGCAGGGCAGGCAAGCATCGGATCGAAGAGGTCATGGATTTCATGGGTGGGAGGCGGCGGTTGAAAAGCGGAAAGCGGGCCCGGGGAACCAAGCCACCATGAGTCATTTTACTCCCGACGCGACCCTTTGGTTTTGGCCCGAACACAAAGCGTCCCGATGCGCGCAACGGCGCACCCTGAAACGGAACGGCGACCCGATCGGAACCGCCGAGCACGGCCGTGTCAGGCTGATGCTCCGCGCGAAGGCTGAACCCGTACGCTCGGTGGTGTGGGGCCGGCAGCTAGTCACTCCCGGCTGCCCGATTGGCCCTTCTTCTTGTTTCGTGTGGCCTGAGTGCTGCGAAGAAGTGCTACCACTTCTTGCAGCTGGCGATAGTTCCGCTCGTAATGCCGGTCGCGGTGAATCACGTAGTGGCAATTTGAGCATACCAAAATCAAATCGGTCAGCTCGGTGGTCGCACCATCCTCATAGTCGGCAATCGCTATAGTATGGTGAACTTCAATCAGACCATTCCCTAGTGCACCGTATGCCTTTTCGAAATCGAAGCCGCATACCTCACAGTAGATTGAGCCGTGCGCCGTTCTGAACGCTTCGATCTTCGCCGCTCTCAGTTCGCGCGACCGCTCACGCGTGCGGTGTTGCTTCAGAGCAACCGCACCCTCGAAATCGGCTTCC
>JBDKHE010000680.1:0-6222 GCA_039797805.1 Verrucomicrobiota bacterium | reverse complement strand
GAACAACTTCCAGGTCACCGATCTGCGCCGCGACATCTACGGCAATTCGATCCCCAACCCGCAGGGAGCCACGAAGGACTACGGCGTCCTGCTCTCCACCAAAGATGGCAAGTATTCCTTCCGGGCTGTAAAGTATGAGACCAGCTATTCCGGCGCCAACACCCAGCTCGATCACAGCGGCATCTACGGCACGATTCGTGACGCCCTGAACTGGCGCAACATCAAGACCTATTACATGTCCGCCTATGCCTGGTCGACGGCGGGTCAGACGAATCTCACGCCGTACACCGGACAGCGCTATCTGTGGGATCCCGTCTACATCGGTGCCAACGGCCGGCCGGTCGCTTCCGGCGCCCTCACGTCAGGCCCGGCTGGCTCCACGCTGGAAACCGTGACGCAGGCCAACGCCCGTCGTGACGCCTCGCTCAAGGCGATCAATGACATGCAAATCTGGCTGGCCGCAAAGGGCTATTTCTCAGCCTGGAACTACGGCGCAGGCCCGACCACGCAGGCTGCCTTGCAGACCCGCGGTCAGTACGAGGCCAACCCCATCCTGCCTGATCCGGCGAGCGTCTACGACTATCGCACGGCTCCGCTGATGCAGGGCTTTGCGGTGACCGCCGATACCCAGTCGAAGGGCTATGAGTTCGAGCTCACGGCCAATCCGACCAAGAACTGGCGCATTGCCCTCAATGCCTCCAAGACCACGGCCGTGCGCACAAACGTCGGCGGCCCCGTGCTGGACGAACTGGTCGCTTACATCGACACGCTCATGGCGGGTCCTGGTGGCGATCTGGTGCGGTTCAACTCCGACTATTCCGCCGGCAATGAACTGCGCATGGCTTGGACCCCCTGGCGCGGCCAGTACACGCTCCTGAAGCTTCAGGAGAAGACGGCTGCTTCGGAACTCCGCAAATGGCGCTACAATCTCGTGACCAACTACGACTTCACCAGCGGCAAGCTGAAGGGCGTCGGGGTTGGTGCCAGCTATCGCTGGCAGGACAAGGTGGTCATCGGCTATCCGGTGATCCCCGGAGCCAATGGTCTGGCCAGCTTCGACCTGACCAAGCCCTACTACGGTCCGACCGAGGGTGCCTTCGACGTGTGGGCCAGCTATGAGCGTAAGCTCACCGAGAAGATCCGCTGGAGGATCCAGGCCAACGTGCGCAATGTCGGCATGGGCAACAGCCTGATCCCGATCTCGGTGGAACCCGACGGACAGACCTGGGCCTCGGCCCGTGTCAGCCCGACGCAGGAGTGGTCCATCACGAACACGTTCTCGTTCTAATTCGTTAGTCAGGTGTATACGGGTGCCCGGTCTCTCCTCTGGGAGAGGCCGGGCCAACCGCTAAGTGCATCTGATGCTTTTTATCAGGCCCGCAGTCCAACGCTGCGGGCCTTTTTTTTGCGGGCCGCCCTGTCCCGAGACAGATTCAGCCGGGGCTGCACTCACGCCGGTCTGAGCAATAGAATTGATTCGCAACGCACCTGAAGTGGAGACGGGTTGTTGCAGTGCGGACGTCGACTTACCTGCTGACTGAAAGGCCGCCGTTTCATAAGCTATTTCGGCTCGTGAACGTTCGTTGAATTCGTGTCATCAGCGGCGTTTTCTGGAATGAATTTGCAGTGATCGTCCGGTCTCGACTTCCCATTTTTGTTCGCTGTGTCTTCCTATTGCCATGCCGTATGCGCAATCGGGATTGATCTGCTTTCGAACTGACCGCTCGCACTCGGGGTGGATGTTGGTTAGCTTTGCGGCTGCAATCCGTACCTTCATTTCGTCGGGCACCAATCCTGGCGAGAGACACCCCGGCCGATCTTCTTTTGCCTGAATTGTCATGATCAATATCCTCCGATTTTCCGCGTTTCTCTTCATCAGTGCTTCGGTGTCTCTCGTGTGGGCGCAGCCTCCGGCCAAGAGCCTGCAAGCGGCAGACACGCCCGGCTTGAGCAGCGCCGCGCCACGAGAGCGACTTTCACTGAATGCCGGTTGGCGTTTCCAAAAGGATGATCCTCCGGGAAACGCCGTGCCGCTTCGGTATGATGTGCGTCCGGAAGTGCAGGATGCCCGTGACGACAAGGCGGCCGACTCCAGGCCGGAAGAAGCGGCCCGGCTCGCCCGCGCGGGCCAGGCCGTGTTGAGGCCGTGGATATTGCCGACGGGCAATGCATTCATCAAGGATCCGGCGCGCCGCCATGTGCGTCCGGAGGGCAACCCCGGGGCTGACGTCGCTTATGTGCGGAAGGATTATGATGACCACGCCTGGCGCCAGGTCGACCTGCCTCATGATTGGGCGATCGAGGGACCGTTTCTCACGACAGGCGACCACGGCGGCATGGGGCGTTTGCCAAGCTGGGGCATTGGCTGGTATCGGAAAAAGTTTTCCGTCCCGGCGTCCGATGCGGGCAAGTCGGTCTTTCTCGAGATCGACGGGGCGATGTCCTATGCCGTCGTGTGGTTGAACGGACACCTCGTCGGCGGCTGGCCGTACGGCTATTCCTCGTGGCAGGTTGAGCTGACTCCCTACCTTGAGATCGGGGGCGAAAACCAGCTCGCGATCCGCCTCGACAATCCGCCGAGCTCCTCGCGTTGGTATCCGGGCGGAGGCATTTACCGCAACGTGTGGCTGACGAAAACGCAGCCCGTGCACGTCGCCCAGTGGGGCACGCAGGTGACGACCCGGGATGTCTCGGCCACGGCGGCGACGATTGCAGTCGCGGTGACGGTCGCCAACGACGCCAGAGGTGAAGAGCGCGTGCAGGTGGCGACGGCGATTCATGAATTGGATTCGCATGGACTGATTTCACCCGACGCGGTGGCCCACCTTGCGCCGGTCGAATTGTCGATCGGCGCTGGTGCCCAAGCGGTCGCTGCGGGTACGGTGGTCCTGGCCCACCCGCGCCTCTGGGGACCGCCGCCGAACCAGCAGCCGCACCGCTACGTGGCGGTCACGACCGTGTCACGGTCCGGTATGGCGGTTGACCGTTACGAGACCCGCTTCGGTATTCGCGAGGTACGGATCGATCCGGACCGGGGAGTGTTCGTCAACGGCGAGGCGATCCGCCTCCAGGGTGTGAACAACCACCACGATCTCGGCGCGCTCGGTGCGGCCTTCAATGTGCGCGCGGCGGAGCGCCAGCTGGAGATGTTGCAGGAGATGGGCTGCAACGCCGTCCGCATGAGCCACAACCCGCCCGCGCCCGAGTTGCTCGAACTGACGGACCGGATGGGCTTTCTCGTGATGGACGAGGCTTTCGATGTCTGGGAGCGGAAGAAGACGCCGCTCGATTTCCACCTGATTTTCTCAGACTGGCATGAGCAGGACCTCCGCGCGCTGGTGCGTCGCGACCGCAATCATCCCTCGGTGTTCATGTGGAGTGTGGGCAACGAGGTCGGCGAACAATACACCGACGCGGCCGGTGCGGCCATCGCGCAGCGGCTGTGCGAAATCGTCCGGGAAGAGGACCCCACCCGCCCCACGACCGCGGCCATGAATTGGGCCAAGCCCGACATGCCGATGCCGGCCGTTCTCGATGTGATCAGTCTGAATTACCAGGGCGAAGGCATCCGGCAGGATCCGGAATTCGAGGGCACCGAGCGCATCCGCACGGCTCCGCAATACGAACCTTATCACAAAAAGTTTCCGCACAAGCCCGTACTCAGCAGCGAGACCGCGTCGGCCTTCAGCACGCGCGGCACCTACCTGTTTCCCGTCTCCAAGGAAATCAGCGCCCCGGTGCGCGACGGAAGGGGCGGCGATTCCCGGAACCACTTCGTGACCGCGTATGAACTCCACGCTGTCGACTTCGGTTCCTCGCCGGAGAAGGTCTTTGCCTCACTCGACCGTCACCCCTTCGTGGCCGGTGAATTCGTCTGGACCGGTTGGGACCACCTCGGCGAGCCGACGCCCTATTATTCCTCGCGCAGCGCGTATTCGGGGATCATCGATCTCGCCGGCTTCAAGAAGGACCGTTTCTACCTCTATCAGGCGCGTTGGCGGCCGGAACTGCCGATGGCGCACCTGCTGCCGCATTGGACCTGGCCGGAACGCGTCGGGCAGGTGACGCCGGTGCACGTTTTCACCTCGGGAGACGAGGCCGAGCTTTTTCTCAATGGTCGCTCCCTTGGCCGAAAGGCGAAAGGGCCGTTCCAATACCGCCTGCGCTGGGACGACGTGGTGTATGAGCCGGGCCGGTTGGAAGTCGTGGCCTACAAGCACGGCCGTGCGTGGGCGCAGGATGAGGTGCGCACCGCCGGGGCGCCAGCGGCGCTCGTGCTGCGTCCCGACCGAATCACCATTGATGCCGATGGGCGCGACCTGTCGTTTGTCACCGTGAGCGTGACCGATCGCGATGGGGTGATCGTGCCGCGGGCCGACACTGCGCTCAGGTTCACCATCGAGGGTCCCGGGGAAATCGTGGCCACGGACAATGGCGATCCCACCAGTTTCGAACCCTTTCAGGCCCCGGCCCGCAAGGCCTTCAACGGCCTGTGTCTCGTTATCGTGCGCAGCCTGCCCGGTCAGGCAGGGAGCATCCGCGTCACCGCGACGTCTGACGGGCTCCGGTCCGGGGAAACATCGATCATCGCCCGTCCTTGAGAGCGGTCGGGTTTGACGGCGTCTGACCGGAAGCCGGGCTTTCTTCGGATGTGCGGCGGCAGCCTCATTTTCGATCAAATTATCGGTAATGGCGGGGTCTCTGCGCCGCAAACGGCTGGGCGCCGGGGAAAGTAGGGGGGGACACCGTGCGCTCTTAGGTATTAGGTGGTACCGTACACAGCATAAGAACGAGCCTGGCTATGCTACAGTTAGACTCAGCGTTCTTTTGATTCAGTATCGGTAATACTATGAAAGTGTTACCGGTCTTAGGAAATCCCGAAGGTTGACCCCAACCTAACCCAATAAGTTACCCGTATGAACACCAATAATCGCACACTTCGGTGCGGGCTATACATGCTCGGCACCCTTGTGCTGTCCTCGACCTGGGGACATGCACAGACAACGGCAAAGCCAAAGCCGGACGCGTTGAACAAGGACGAGGAAGTTCTCGTCCTGTCGCCGTTCGAAGTTTCGGCTGAAGCAGACACCGGCTACGTTTCCGCCACCACCCTCGCAGGTAACCGTCTCAACACGGAACTGCGCGACATCGGTAACGCGGTCACGGTCATCAACAGCCAGTTCCTGAAGGACATCGCGGCCACGAGCAATGAGACCCTCCTGCAATACACGGTTGGTACCGAAATCGGTAACATCCGCGGTAATTTCGCAGGCACGGGCGACGGCTCGTTCCTCGATGAGTCCTCCCGCTTCGTCAATCCCAGCCAAAACACGCGCGTGCGTGGCCTGGCGGCGGCTGACAACACCCGCGACTATTTCCTGTCCGACATTCCGTGGGATGGGTTCAACGTCGATCGCGTCGACCTGCAGCGCGGACCCAACTCGATTTTGTTCGGCCAGGGCTCGCCCGCCGGCATCATCAACGTCGGTCTCAAGCAGGCTTCCTATCGCAACTCCAACGAAGTCGGTTTCCAGATCGACAGCTGGGGCAGCGCCCGCGCCACGGTTGATTTCAACCGCGTGCTCCTGAAGGACGAACTCGCGGTCCGCATCATGGCGGTCAAGGAGAAGGAGAAATTCCAGCAGAAGCCCGCCTTCGAGAAGGACGAGCGCTACATGGGCGCCATCCGCTGGGAGCCGAAGTTCCTGCGCAAGGGTTCCGCCCGCACCATCATCAAGGGCAGCTTTGAAAAGGGCGGCATCGACAGCAACCGCCCACGCACGATCCCCCCGATCGATCTCATCACGCCCTGGTTCTACACCGGCACCTACAATGGTTCCTACACGGAAAACGGCACGATCCGCGATCCGCTGACGGGTGTGGTCCAGACCGTCAAGCAGGGCGACGTCCGCGTGCTGCAGAACCTGAACAAGCAGACTTTCAACCCGCACATCGTGATGGATGACAATACCGGTCTCCCGAATCACGGTCAGGCCCGTCCGAAGATCAACGGCGGCGCGGACAGCGGCCGGTTGAGCCCCTATTACCAGCCTTGGCTGGGCAACTACGGCCAGCAGTTCGGCGGGCCCAATGCCTTCTTCGCGACTGACGGTGGCGTCCCCAGCTATTGGATCTGGGAACTCCGCACGACGCGCGGTATTTCCTCGACCGGCGCGCCGGATCGCGGCGTAGGTGAATTCGAGTTCCACCGCCCGGTGGGTA
>JBDKHE010000679.1:0-2916 GCA_039797805.1 Verrucomicrobiota bacterium | reverse complement strand
TTGCTTAAAAGGCAACTGCTCTACCATTGAGCTATCGCCCCGCACCAACCGAGAAGAGGAGATAGTTTTTTACTAAGGGTGCATGGCAAGTATTATTTGCAGTTTGATTCTCGGCAATCAGGGCATTGACCGAGTCCTTGTCATTCGTGCAAACTCGCTTCCTCTTATCACTTTCGTGGGAACAATTCTCAAATTTCCGGATCAGAATGGGCCAGACAATATGACTGCCAAGGCCCAGGAAGTAGCCCTCGATCGCATGCTGGTTGACCGCTTCAAAGGCGGGGACGCCACGGCGTTTGATCAGTTGGTAACCCGCTATTGGGACCGCATCTACGCGATGACCAATCAGCTCCTGCGCAACCAGCAGGACGCCGAGGAAGTCACCCAAGACGCCTTCATCCGCGCCCATCGCGGTCTGGTGAATTTCCGGGGCGACTCCGCCTTTTCCACGTGGTTGTACCAGATCGCCACCAACCTCGCCCGCAACCGCTATTGGTACTGGTGGCGCCGGAAGCGCGACAAGTCGGTTTCGTTTGACGCCCCGCTCGGAGCGGAAAATGACACCACGCTCGCCGATCTAATCCCGGCGGAGCAGGAGACCCCGGAAGACGCCACCGTCACCCAGGAATTTGTCGGGCGAGTGGCGGAGTGCATGGAAGAACTGAATGAGAAACATCGCGAGATCCTGATTCTGCGCAATGTCCAGAATCTCGCTTACGAGGAGATTGCCGAAATCCTCGGCATCAGCGTCGGAACCGTCAAAAGCCGCATTGCTCGCGCCCGTGAAAGCCTGCGCGAAAAACTTGGGGAGGAATTCCAATCATGAAAGACAGTCGCTTCATCGAACTCTTGAATCTCTACATCGACCGCCAGATCTCGGCGGAAGAGACCTTGGAATTGGAGACTGAAATCCAGCACAGTCCCAAGCGTCAGGCCGTCTATCGCCAGTATTGCCAGATCCACTCTGCCACGAAGCAAGTCTACGCCAGCTTCCGCAACAGCCCGGCCGAGCCCTCCTTGGTTGAACCGGGCCGCACCGGGGTGATCGAGCTGTTTGAGCATCGCCGCCGGCGGAGCAACTGGATGGTCTACGCCGGCGGATTGGCTGCCGCCGCTTGCCTCACCCTCATCTTTGTCCGCAACAATCCGGTCGAGCCTACCGATGTCCCGCTGATGGCTTCGAAAGCCCAGCCGGTGGTGGCAACGACGGTGGCCAGTGTCACCAGTCCGGCGCCGGTTGTCACACCGACCGCCGAGCCGAACCCGATGAGCCTCCGCAACGCCACCGTCGTGACGCCTGACTATACCGCGATGCTGGCGGCGCTCCGCGAGCAGGATGAGGAACGCAGCTTTTCCAACGATCGGCTCTACGTGAACGGCACCCAGTCGCTGTTTGGTGACGAAACCTTTGACTCCATGCGCCTGCTGCCGGCTCAGGAACAACGCGTCTACCGCAGCCGTCAGGCACCGAATACCCAATCGCAGGCGGAGTTCACCGCCTTTCAGTTCCAGCGCTGAGTTCAGCCCAGCGCTTTCTTGATCAAGGCCTCGGTTGAGGCCTTGGGACCAAGGGCGATCCAAGCCTGCCTCACTGCCTTGTCGGCATCGGCGCTTTTGTAGCCAAGGGCCGTGAGGGCAAGGACGGCATCGTTGACCCGGTTTTCGACCGGAGAAGCACTGGGATCGGCGGCGATCGTGCGGTTGGCCGCAACGACGCCCAGCTCGGCGGGATTCAGCTGATCGCGCAATTCGATCACCAGACGCTCCGCCGTCTTCTTGCCGATACCGGGGCACTTGGCCAACAAGCCGACATCGCCCGCCGCGATGGCCGATTTCAGGGTGGGGAGCGAGAGTTTGCTCATCACACTGAGGGCCATTTTGGGTCCCACGCCGGTGACCTTTTCCACCAACAGGCGGAAAAAATTACGCTCTTCCTCCGTGGCAAATCCATAGAGGGTGGCGGAATCTTCCCGGTATACGGCCAAGGTGTGCAGTTTGACCTGTTGACCGGGCTGCGGCAACCGCTCGGCGGTGGTCACCGGAATGTGGACTTCGTAGCCGAGACCGCCGGTCTCCACGACGGCGGCAAGCGGTGTGGCGGAGACGAGGGTGCCGGAAACGCTGGTGATCATTTGAGCCCGAGCACGTCCTGCATGTCGTAGACTCCCTTCGGCTGTTGGGCGACCCAATGGGCGGCCCGGACCGCGCCCCGGGCAAAAATACCGCGGTCGCTCGCCTTGTGGGTGAGCTCGATGCGTTCGCCCAGCGCGGCGAAAAGAACCGTATGGTCGCCGACCACGTCGCCACCGCGCAAAGCGTGGACGCCCACCTCGGTAGGCTGACGCTCACCGGTGATGCCCGAGCGACCGTGCCGCAGTGCTTCGGCTGACAATTTGCGCTCCTCCAGGATGATCTCCAGCAGTCGCGCGGCCGTACCGCTTGGGGCGTCCTTCTTGAAGCGATGATGCATCTCGATGACCTCCGTGTCGTAATCGGCGCCGAGCACCGCCGTAGCCCGGCGGGTCAGGGCGAAGAGGAGGTTGACGCCGACCGAGAAATTACCGGCCCAGACACAAGGAATCTGGGCGGCGAGCGCCAAAAGCCGCTTTTTTTCATCGGCCGAGTGTCCCGTAGTCCCGATGACAATCGGTTTGCGCTGGGCGATCGCCAACTCGAGCAGACGACCGGTGGCGTGGTGGGTGCTGAAGTCGATGATGACGTCACAGCCCGCGAGGTGGTCCGCCGGGTTGTCACCCGCATCGGTGGCCGCGGTGATGACGGCATCCAAGTCCCCAGCCACGGAGGCGATCGTGAGGCCCATGCGACCCTTGGCACCATTCAACAGGATTTTCAGGCTCATGGGATCAGCGATTGAAGGCCTGCAGGACGGACAGCAAGGTCTCGCGGCTGGCGTCG
>JBDKHE010000678.1:0-3536 GCA_039797805.1 Verrucomicrobiota bacterium | reverse complement strand
AGCCGCCGAAGGGAAAGTCAGATTCAGTAAGGAAAGAACATTCAAGTTGAACCAGTGCCCCGTTTCCCGCTTGAGAATCTGGAACAGGTCTACGCTGCAAGTGATGCCAAGTGCGAGCAGCGGCGTGAACGTCACGGTAACTCACCGATTTGAAAACCACGGTCGAAGTGGAGGTGTAAAACGAAGCGACCGACGCTCCCGAGGAAGCGCCGGCCGGACAGCAGAGATGAGCAGGAATGTGAGGTTTAGTTGGGCGGCTCGATCTGATCCTTCATGCGATAGGATTTACCATCGATGACGACGGTCTCGGCCTGGTGCAGGAGGCGGTCGAGGATCGCGGAGGTGATGCCGGCGTCGTTGTTGAAGATCGCCGGCCATTGCTTGAACGCCTTGTTGGTGGTGAGGATGATCGCGCCGCGCTCGTAGCGCTGGCTGATGATCTGGAAGAGCAGATCGGCGCCGATCTTGTCGAGCGGGAGATACCCAATCTCGTCCAGGATCAGGGTCGCTGGCGACAGATACCGATTGAGTTCGGCCTTGAGCCGATGGGCGGCCTGGGCGGCGACCAGATTGTTGATGGCGTCGATGGCGGTGGTGAAGAGCACGGAGTGCCCCTGCTGGCAGGCGGCGTAACCGAGCGCCGAAGCCAAGTGCGTTTTCCCGGTGCCCACGCTGCCGACAAAAATGACATTCGTCTTCTGCGCCACGAACCCCAAACGGAAGAGGTGCTGCACCTGCAGCTGATTGATCTTCTTGGGCCAGTCCCAGTGGAACTGGTCGAGGGTTTTGAGGACCGGGAAGCGTGCGGCGCGGACCCGGCGTTCCACGGCGCGCTGCTGGCGCACGGCGCACTCGCCGTCGAGCAGGCGCTGGAGGAACTCCAGGTGCGACCACGCCGCCGCCGCGGCCTCCTGGGCGAGCGCGGCGTGATGTTCGGCGATGTGGCCGAGTTTGAGATAGTCGAGTTGGGTGGTGAGCGGGTTCATGAGCGGTCGTAGGGCGAGAGGTCGGGGGGCGGCAGTTCCAGTTCGAGCAGATCGCTCGCGCGGGTCAGATGCAGGGCGCCGGCCTCCGGCAACAGGCGGCCACGCTGCTCGAGGAGGTTGGCGATGTATTCGCAGGAGTAGGCGCCGAGGACGTGCGCATCGGTGAGGGCGCGGTGCACCGCGTCGAGTCCGTGGATCTCGGAGAGTGCGACGATTTTCTCGACGTGATGCCGCACATTCAGCCGCCGCTCCGCCAGTTGCGCGTGATACGCGGCCGCGACTGGCGCGAGCGCGAGGAACCGCAAAAAAGTCCGCTGGTGGCGCGCCTGCTTGCGCTCATCAAGGAGGGTCTGCACATGGTCCGGGTGCTCGTAATCGCCGTGGCGTTCGAACGAGCGCACATGGTCGGCGATCAGGGTCTGGCCGTCGAAGAGCCGCAGTCGGTCGCTCGCCAGTTGCAACGTCAGCGGGGTCGAGGCGTAACGCGGCGGCACCGAGTAACGGTTCGTGTCGACCGTAACGCGGCAGCGATTGCTCACCCGCACGGTGCGCACGAGCACCGCTTCATAGGGGTTCGCCGACAGCGGCCGCAGGTGCGCACGTTCCTCGGCGAGCATCGCCGTCGGCGTGCGCTTGGTTTCGCCGTGCTGGCGCACGTTGGCCACGGTTTCGAGCCAAAGGCGGGCGGCGGCGTTGAGGGCGGCGAGCCCGCCGGGCGCCCCGAGGTCGCGGCCGGCGAGGAAGTTTTTCTTCACGTAGCCGACGGCGTTTTCCACCCGGCCCTTCGCCTGTGGCTGCCGCGGGCCGCAGGGTTTGATGGTAAAACCGTAGTGCCGGGCAAAATCGAGATAGTGTGGATTGCAGACCGGCGGTTCGCCCACGCGGTGTGAGAGCACCGCGGTCTTGCAGTTGTCGGGCATGACTTCCAGAGGCACCGCGCCGAGGGCCTCGAAGGCCCGGCGCTGGCAGCCGAGGAACCACTCCTGGCTTTGGCCGAGGGTAAACTCCACGTAGAGCCAACGGCTGTGGCAGAGGACCAGGACGAAGAAACTCAGCGCCCGGCGCGTGCCGCCGACCGGGATCGCGCCGGCCGAGCCCCAGTCGATTTGCGCGCACTGGCCCGGCGCGTAAGTGAGCGTCAGATACGCGGGCTGACGCGGGGGCCGCACCGTGCGCACGTAGTCGCGCACGATGGAAACCCCGCCGGCGTAGCCCTGCTCGCGCAGACGCTGCCAGAGCTGCGTAGCGGTGAAGGGATGCTCGGCGAGCCAGCGCGTGATCGCGGGCTTGTGCGCATCCAGGATGCTCGCCCGCCGCGCCGCCTGCCGTTGTTCATAGCGTGGTCGGCCCACCCATTTTTTCACGGTCTGGGGATGCAACGCCAACGCCCGCGCGATCTGCGCCATCGTCAGGTGCTGTTCATCCCACGCCTGCCGGAGCTGGCAAAACGTCTGATAGGCGATCATCGCGCTCCCTCCCGCCCCGCGGGAGCCTCCAGGGCAAGCACTTGATACAACGGCTTTTCATATGCGATGACGCCGGCGGCCGCGAGCTGCCCGCGCGCGGCCGCCACTTCCAGATCCGTCAGCGACAACAGCCGGCCGAGCGTGCCGTCACCATAATAACTCAGGCCGTGTTCGTCGCCCACGGTGACGAGCACCAGATACAACGCCCACGCTTTCGCGTCGGCCCGGCGGAGGTAATCCGCGCGCACCAACCGGTGATCGATCCAACTAAAATGCGGCGGCACCCGCCGCAGCCGCTCGGCTTGCAAGATTCGTTTCGCGATTAACATCGAGGGAGTGCCACGCCGGGCGACGCGCCCAGCACGGCATGCCCCATCGCTAGCAATCGCCCCGTCATCGTCGCGATGTCCTCTTGTAAGGTCACCCCGGCGAGATGGGCGATAAGTCCAATCACCAGCGGGGGTTGCCGCAGCCAGTCGTCTTGTAAGACAACTCCGCCGTCCGGCATCGCTACCTGCGCTCTTGGAGCGGGTTGCGCCCGGCAGTCCTCTTGTAAGACCACGCGAGCGCTCTTGCGGCGCTTTTTCCAATAGCCGGGATGCGCCGCCTGCCAGGCCCGCGCCCGCGCCGCGTTGTCGGCGCCCTGGAAGTAATCCACGTTCGCCGGCTGGCTCACCCAGCGCCGCTGGCTCGCGGCCTTGCTCGCTCGCCGACACGGTTCCTTCACACAGTAACGCTGGCGCTTCCGATTGCGGGCATCGGGCACGAAAAACCCTTCGCAATGCGGGCACTTACGCTCACCGGCAGAATGCATGGTGCCGGTCAGCCTCGTCGCCCGGCCACGCCACGACAAACGCCCCGCCCCACGCTTCCCTCAGTCCACGAGGGAAGAAAATCCACCCGGACCGAAGAAGATGTTTCTTATGGAATCAGGAAGAAAATCCTCGGGAAGAACCGTGAGTTTCAAACCGCTGGAAGAAGATGGGTTTCAGATCGGTGCTGGCACTCGCGGTCATCGTCACCGTCGGCGCGCCGGCCTCGGGCCACCGATAAGTGCCTTGCTCCAGTCTGGCCGCACACACCC
>JBDKHE010000677.1:0-3475 GCA_039797805.1 Verrucomicrobiota bacterium | reverse complement strand
CGGGAAAGTTGTAGGGCGGGGTCTCCGTTACCTCACCGGTTTGTGTGAGGTCGCCGCTTGCCCGTTCGACGGGCTCAGGGCGCCGCGCCTGTCGAGGGGCGGCGACCGGGGAGGCGAGGTCGGCGCGAGCGCCCACCCGACAAAGGAGAAGAGGCTCACGGCAGGGGTGGGAATTCGACCGTCGGCGCCGGCGGCAGCGGGGCGGATTCGTCCAGGTAGAAACTCGGGTGCGGGGGCTGGTTGTAGGCGGTGTTCTGCCACGCGATGGCGACGCGGTACTGCGGGTCGTGCATGAAGGTCACGAGGCGGTGCTTCGTGGGGATCGTGCTCGTGTAGATGCGCAGTTCCTTTTTGTCGCGCGTGGCCCAGATGACTTCCTCGCGCCAGTCGCCCCAAAGATCGGCGCTGACCGCGGGCGTGGACTTCGTGCCGTTGGCTGAGGTGCAGGCGTGGGCGATGAGCAGTGGGTCGCATTGGCCGGTTTCCCAGTTCCACTTCACAATGCGGTTGCCGTCTAGCAACTCGGTGAGGAGATCGCCGTCCCAGTAGATGCCGAAGTTCACCGGCATGCCGCGCGGACGGTGGGCGAGGATCGGCTCGCCCTTGGCGTTGTAGATGCCGTCCATGCCGGCACCGGCGGCCCAGGATTCGGCGCCGGGGAAACGGGGATCGATGTTGAAGGTGTTGCCGCGGCCCGGACCCTCGCCCTTGTCGCCGCCTTCGGTGTCGGCCTTGACCGACGGGATCGTGAAGAGCGCCCGGCCGGTGCGGGCGTCGCGCAGGCTGAGTCCCTGCGCGTCGAAGCGCTCCTGGATGTCACCGATTTCCAGACCGGGATTGGCGGGATCAAAGTCGCCGACGTGCAGGGCATCGCCGTGGCCCCAGCCGGTCGAGTAGAGGCCTTGGCCGTCGGAGCCGACGACCATCGCGCCGTAAATGATATCCTGTTTGCCATCGCCATCGACGTCTGCGACGGAGAGCTGGTGGTTCCCCTGACCGCGCCAGGGGTTGGTCTTGTCGGGCGGACCGAGCTTGTCGCTGTCGAAAACCCAGCGCTGGGTGAGTTGGCCGCCGCGCCAGTCCCAGGCGGCGATGACGGTGCGGGTGTAATAGCCGCGGGCCATCACCAGACTCGGCAGATGGCCGTCGAGATACGCGACGCCGGCGAGAAAGCGGTCGGAGCGGTTGGCGTAACCGTCGCCCCAGACGGCGTTCATCTGCTCAGGGGTCGGATTTTGCGTGTCCGGGTGCCGGCCGGGCACGTAGTCCACGGTGGCGAGCGCGGCGCCGGTGCGGCCGTCGAAGACCGTGAGATATTCCGGTCCGCGCACGATGCGGCCTTCCATGCGGGGCGTGCCCGCGGGCTCACGCCAGTCGGCGTTGGCGTCGCCGATCACCTTGCCGGTGCCGTCCACCGTGCCGTCGGCTGTCCGGCACGCGACTTCCGCGCGGCCGTCGCCGTCGAAATCGGCCACCATGAACATCGTGTAGTGCGCGCCTTCGCGGATGTTTTTGCCGAGGGCGATCGTCCAGAGGAGGTGCCCGTTCAGCCGGTAGGCCTGCAGAATCGTCTGACCGGTCACGCCGGCCTGCGAGTTGTCGCGGGGAGTCTGCTCCTGCTTCAATATGATCTCGTAGTTGCCATCGCCGTCGAGATCCCCGAGCGAGGCGTCGTTGGGCGTGTAGCCGTCCGGGGTTTGGAGCGGCACGGAAAAATAGGGCAGGGGCGGGGCGCCGGCGGGCAGGACGAAGGCTTCGCCGGGGGCGCCTTCCGCGCCGTTGATGACCGGACGGACAAAATACGCCGTCTCTCGCTCCAGCGAGGGAGCCGGATCGAGGAACCAGGTCGGTCCCGCCAGCGGGGCGGCATTGAGCCGGACCATGGTTGGGCCCTGCTCGCGGTTTGGTCCGGGACGTCCCGGACGCTCGGGTCCGGGGGCCGTCGTGCGGTAGAGGTTGAAAGCGGTGCCCTCCGGATCCGAAGCCAGCAGGCGCCAGCTGACGAAGACCTTGCCGTCGGGCTCGTGGACCGCCACGACGCCCCGCGAGAGGCGCTCCATCAGCGGCGCGGCGGTGAGGACAGAGGGGAAATTGAAAGCGAGAGTGAGGAGGAGTAGGGCCAGTCTGCGACTGGCCTGGGACCGGTCGGAGACCGGCCCTACCCGACAAGAACCATTTGGGGTCTTTGCAGGTTCCGGCATGGTGACTAAGGTTGCTTGGCTGGCGTCAGCAGACCGCGCGTGCGCAACCATTCCTCCGCGCGCTTCGGCCATTCCGATGCCGTACCCAGGCCGTCGCGCATGCCCATGCCATGGCCGCCGTGTTCAAAGGCATAGAACTCCGCCGGTACCTTCGCCCGCGTGAGGGCCTGGAAGAACAGGATGCTGTTTTCGATCGGCACGGAGGCGTCCTCCTGAGTGTGGATGAGCAGCGTGGGTGGCGTCGCGGCGGTCACCTGCTTTTCAACCGACATCAGCTGGAGCAGTTTCGGGTCGGGTTTGGGCCCGAGCAGGGCGCGCCGGGAACCGGCGTGAACCGCGGGGTCGTCCATGGTGATGACCGGGTACATCAGAATGAGGAAATCCGGCCGGGCGTTGACGGCGTCGAGGGCCGCACCGGTCTTGCCGTCGGCGTGATCGTAGAGCGTGCCGGCGCTGGCGGCGAGATGGCCGCCGGCGGAGCTGCCCATGACACCGATGCGGGTCGGATCGATCTTGAACTCGGCGGCGCGCGAACGCACGAGGCGCACGGCGCGGAGCACATCCTGCAGCGGCGCGGGATGACCGTACTCCTGCTGCCGGTAGTTGAGCACGAAGCAGGCGACGCCGAGATGGCTGAGCCAGTTCGCATATTGGTAGCCTTCGCGATCCGTCGACAGACGCACGTAGCCGCCGCCGGGGCAGATGATCATCGCGGTGCCGTTGGGCCGGTCGACGGCTGGGGCGAAGTAGGTGAGCGTGGGCACCGAGATGTTGCTGGTGCGACCTTCGGCGAAAACCTCGGGCCCGATCGGCCCTTTCGCGGCCGGCGCATCGGCCCGGACCGCCGGTGGCACGCCCTCGGGCCAGATCGGGATGACCGGATGATCGATGAAAGCGGCGCTGGCGGCGGAGACGAGAAGGGTGCTCATGAGCGGTACAAGGATTTTCATGGGGAGGGGGGGAACGAAGAGTCAGGATGGCAGAGATGGCGTCCAGCTCAAGGCCGGTCATCGGCGCGGGGTGTGCCGAAGTCCGGCGTGCCATCGGGACGCCAGTTGAGCGGTTGGACGCGCGTGTGGCGATTGGGGTCTTTCAAGGGATCACCGGGTATGTCGCGGTAGCTGCGCGCGTGATAGACGAGCAGGTCCGAGCCGTCGGGCGCGGTGGTGAAGGAGTTGTGTCCGGGACCGTAAACCTGATGGGCCTCGCTCGTGGTGAAGACCGGTGTGGGCGATTTCGTCCACGATTGCGGAGCGAGCAGGTCGGCGTGCTCG
>JBDKHE010000676.1:0-4277 GCA_039797805.1 Verrucomicrobiota bacterium | reverse complement strand
TGTCGCCGCCCGCGGGCGTCCACAAGGGACGCCCCTACAGTGAGGAGACTTGAGCTGTTTCCCAGGAGCAACCGATAGGGGGTACTCGCCTACCAGAGCGTGACTTGCCTTGAGTATTGGGAGCCGCGTGGCAGGCTCTGGCGTGTGGAAGAGACTTCTGCACCGTTTCCCAGCCGGACGTCCCGTTTCCACCCGCGCCTGTTGGAGGTGTGGGGAAATTACAGCCGGCAAAAATTCTTTGCCGACCTCGGGGCGGGCCTGACGGTGGGCGTGGTGGCGCTGTCGCTGTGCATCGGTTTCGGCATTGCGTCGGGCGTGAGCCCGGCGGCGGGATTGTACGCCGGGGTGGTCGGCGGCTTTTTGGTCTCGGCCCTCGGGGGATCGCGCGTGCAGATCGGTGGACCCGCGGGCGCCTTTGTTGGCCTGGTGGCCCTGATGGCGGCGAAACTCGGCCTGCCGAATCTCCTGCTCTGTACCATGATGGCGGGCGTGATCCTCTTTGTCATGGGGGCGCTCCGTCTGGGCACCCTGATCAAGTTCGTGCCGCATCCCGTGACGACGGGCTTCACCTGCGGCATCGCCATCACGATCCTGGTCACCCAGATCCGCAACCTGCTCGGCCTGCAACTGGCGCATGAGCCCGCGGAATTCCTGCCGCGGATGTCCGCCTTGGGCGAGGCCCTGCCCACGGTTGACCTCTCCACCCTCGCGCTGGGGGTGGGCTCGATCGCGTTACTCCTTCTGTGGCCCAAGCGGTGGAACCGCGTGCCCGCCTCGATCGTGGTGGTGATCGTTGGGACCGTCCTGGTGGCCCTCCTGCATTTTCCAGTCGAGACGATAGGCACCCGTTACGGCGGCATTCCGCGGGGGCTGCCGGCGCTGGCCTGGCCGCAGTTTGACTGGGCGCACCTGGGCAGCCTCATCCGTCCCGCCTTCACCATCGCCCTTCTGGGCTCGATCGAGTCGCTGCTGTCGGCCGTGGTGGCCGACGGTCTGGTGGATGACCAGCACGACTCCAACCAGGAGCTGATGGCCCAGGGCACGGCCAACTTCGCTTCCGCCTTGTTCGGCGGACTGCCCGTGACGGGCGTCCTGGCGCGGACGGCCACCAACATCCGCAGCGGCGGCACCACGCCGGTGGCCGGAATTGTCCACGCGCTTTTTTTGCTGGCGGTGCTGTTGTTCGCCGCGCCGCTGGCCACGGACATCCCGCTCGTCTCACTCGCCGCGGTGCTGGCGATCGTCGCGCTGAAGATGGGCGACTGGGAGGAGTTTGCCCTCCTCAGGCGCAAGCCCCGGGGGGATGCCGCCGTCTTCCTGACGACCTTTGCCCTGACCGTGCTCTTCGACCTGACCGTCGCGGTCGAGGTCGGGATGGTGCTCGCGGCCGGACTCTTCATCAAGCGCATCGCCGACACCACGCAGGTGCAGGCGATGGCGGGCGGCACGGCTTCCCCGTTGCCCGGGCGGACGGGGCAGGGGCACGAGCACGTGGACAATGTGCCGAAGGGCGTCGTGATCTACCGCGTGTTTGGCGCGCTGCTCTTTGGCTCGGCGGAGAAACTCGACAACGTCATCCGCCGCGCCGGCGGGCGCACGGACGTGATCATTCTCCATCTCGCGGCGGTGACCGCGCTGGATGCGACCGCGCTCAACCGCATCGAACTCCTGCACGCCAAGCTCCGGCGGCACGGTCAGCACCTGATCTTGAGCGGCCCGCACACGCAGCCCTATTTCGCCATGGAGAAGGCGGGTTTTTTCGACACCCTCGGCCGGGACAACGTGGCCGCCGACCTGGAGACTGCCGTCGCGCGCTCCCGGGAGCTGCTCGCCACCTCGGCCAAACGGCAAGGGTAGCCGCGGACTGCACGGGATGGCCCGGATGATTCAGTCCGGTGCACGCAGTGTGGAGGCCACGGAATTGGTCACCACGGAATACACGGAACACACGGAAAAATGGGTTTTGCACAGGAGGGAACGGAGGGAACTGAGGGACGAACCAGGCGGCACGGGCTCGCTTCTCAATGCAGGGAAACACGCCCAGCGCCTAGCTCGACAAACTTTCGTGGGAGTACGGGGCTCCGGGATCCCAATACTCTGCTCCCTCTGTGTACTCCTGTGAACCTACCCTTCCTTGAGGCTCAACGACTTTTCTGGTGGGGTTCGTCCATCAGGCTTGTGAAGGATGGAGCTCCTGCACGAAGCTGAATGCCACCCTCCCCATGAAATCTCACGCCGTGGTCTTTACCGGTCCGAACGCAGTCTGCTTTCAAGCGATCGAATGTCCAGAGCCAGGGCCGGAGGACTTGGTCATTGAGCTTCACCACTCGTGGATCAGCAACGGAACCGAGGGCTCCTTTCTCCGGGGGGAACGCCTCTCCGGTGATGTGGCCTGGCGTCCGGGCGATCCGGCGCCGTTCCCGATGGTGGCCGGCTACCAGAAGGTCGGTCGGGTCCTGCAGGTCGGTGCCGACGTGCAAGGTTTTGCGCGAGGCGACTGGGTCTTCGCCTCGATGAGCAGGGTCCTCGGCATGTTCGACAATCAGTTTGCCGGACATGTCTCGCCGTCGGTCTGCCACCAGGGAGCCGTGCAACGTCTGCCTGAGGGCGCGAACCCCCTGGCCTTTTCCGGGTTGGTTCTCACCCAGGTGGGTTTCAACTGCGGCTCGCGCTCTACGATTGCGCCGGGTCAGACGGCGGTCGTCATGGGCGACGGGCTCGTCGGTCAATGGGCGGGCCAGACGCTGGCGCAACGGGGTGCCAAGGTGGTGATGATCGGTCGTCACCGCGAGCGCCTGCGTCGCTTCGAACCGTACGGGCTCACCCGGCTGGGTGGTCAGGATCACGGCGTGGCGGCAGTGCAGGCGCTCGGCCTCGGTCCCGTGCAGGTGCTGGTCGAAACCGTGGGTGATGCCACGGTGTTGCAGCGATATCTGCCGTTGATGGCGCGCGGTGGCCACATGGTGATCGCCGGATTCTACCGACCCTCCGGTGAAGTGAATCTGCAGGAGAGTCTGCAGTCGTTTCGGAACCATGAGATCTCCTTTGATCTCGCCTCGGGAGCCACCCGGGCGCGGCTCGAGGAGACGATGGCCTGGGTGGCCGACGGACGGCTCGATACGCTCGGCCTCCTCACGCATCGGTTGCCCGTGGAAGATGCCGCGCTGGCCTGGCAACAAATCGCCACGCAACGCGACTCCGTGCTCGGCGTCCTGCTTGACTGGCCCGCCTCGCGGAACAGCTGACACAGCGCTACCCGATGAACCTGAATCGCACAGCCAGACACAGGGCGCACCGAGACAAGCCGGAGAAGCCCGGAGGATTGGACAGTCACACGGTCCGCCGCTCGGGTGCGCGATTTCTGGACCTGATTCTCTGGGCAAAGGGCGCCCGGTGGACGCACTCCGCCGCTCTGGATGTCCGCGACCAACTCATCGGCCGATCTTAACATGAACGTACCCCCTCGCATGAAATTGCTGCAAATCGAAGCGCCCGGCCGGGCGGTCTGGAAGGATGCACCCGTCCCGGTGCCGGCCACCGGCGAGGTCCTCGTGCGCATCCTTGGTGTGACGACCTGCCCGCACTGGGACATGCACATCTTTGGCGGTCAGCCGATGTTTCCGGGCATGAAGCTCACTTATCCGTATCTGCCCGGCCAACCCGGACATGAGGCGATGGGGGAGGTTGTTGCGCTCGGAGCCGGCGTGACGAAGCTGCAGCCAGGTGACCGGGTGGTTGCCTGGCGGGACACGGGAAAACCGCGTCATGGGTTCTACGCGCAGTTCAATCACTTCCATGAAGACGATCTGCTGAAAGTGCCCGCCACACTCGCCCCGGCGGAGGTGGCTTCGTTGGAGCTCGCCATGTGCGTGGAGGTTTCCTTCCAGCAATTGGCGGCGCTGGGGCAGCCATTGGGTCGCATCGGCCTCAGTGGACTCGGCCCGGCCGGGTTGGTCGCCGTGCAGCTCGCCCGGGCCCATGGCGCCACCGAGGTGATCGCCTTCGACCCGGTGGCCGAACGTCGCCTGCTGGCGACGACCCTCGGCGCCCATCGTGCGCTCGCCCCGGACACCGCGCAATGGCCGGCCTCCCGTCAGCAGGACGCGCTTGATGTGGCGGTCGATCTGACGGGCGTCCCTGCTGCGATCGAGTTTCTGATGGATCGCACCCGCCGCTGCGTGACGCTCTTCGGGGTCCTGCGCGACGAAGTGCGCTTCTCGTCCCGGCACCTCTTTGGTCCCGGACTGATTCTCAGCGGTTACGGTGATCACAACCGG
>JBDKHE010000675.1:0-2510 GCA_039797805.1 Verrucomicrobiota bacterium | reverse complement strand
ATCCCGGTCGGCCCGATCTGTCGCCGCACTTGATTCACTTCACCAAGGCGTCGGGGTCCTTCGATGCCCTCGCCACCCTCCTGAAGATCATCGGGGAAAAGACGCTCCGCGGTAGCAATGGCTTCGTGAAAGGTGGCTCCACGTGCATTTCGTTCACCGAGGCCCCCTTTGAACTGCTTTCGGAAGGCCTCGCCAACCCGCAGGGCGACACGCGGTATTCCGGTTTCGGCCTGCGTTTCTCCAAGGCGCACATCTTTCAACTAGGCGGCCGGCCGGTCATATACCAGCCCGACAACGAATACCTCGCCCTGCCGCCTGCGCTGCGGTGGCGCCACGTGCGTTTTGAACCACTCGCCGACCCGCCGATTGATTGGACGTGGGAGCGCGAATGGCGGTTGCCGCTGCAGGAGCTCACCTTCACCGATAAGGAGATTGAGGTCGTGGTGCCCGATGACGCAGCGGCAGAGCGGTTCGTGCGAGAAATCGAACACGAGACACACTATAATTGCATGCAGTGGGAGGTCGTCCTCGGGCGGATAGCCTGGATGTATTACGAGCCCAGCCCGTGGCGCGTCCTCCGCAGCAAGGGGGCCCCAGACTCTGCTCATGGATTGTTCGAGTGACGTGGTGGCAAGCGTCGCTCATCACGCCACTCGGGCGGATCATCATATCTCGCCGGAACGCACCCGAAATAGCCACTTCCGGCTACTTATGGGGCTTCACATCCAGCCGCTACCGCCCGCTTGGCTGTGCTTATGAAACGATACTTTCAGTATGCTTGAGATACAATTTGTTGGCATACTGTAAATTGCGATGCGTCGGGCCGAGGAAATGAAACGATACTTTGGTTGGCGGGCGCCGGTGCGGCACGGTGGAGCGATTGAATTATCCCCCAGTGACGTTTCCATTCTCCAAAATCAGGAGCTATTGAATTCTCAATGTTACGGACGCTCCCCTCTGGGGGAGGTGACGTTTTGAATTATCCAAAAACACAGTCCCAAGTTTTCAGCGCGATCCTCCGGGATCGCGCTTTTTTTGTGATGGGAGGGAGAGGTCACCGACCCCGGCCTTTATGGAAGTAGGGCCGGTCTTCGACCGGCCGAATTCGCGCGAAAGGAAGAGGCCAGTCGCAGACTGGCCCTACTCATTCCCCGGCTCTTTTTGGGGCATCGCTCACGTCAGGCCCGGGGGATTCTGCGATCACAACGAATCTGTGTGCAGCCGCTGCAGCGGCAGGCTGATGGAAAACTCACTGCCGGATTCGTCGGATTGCACGAGTTGCAGCTCGGCGCCGATTTCGAGGGCGAGGAGATGGCTGATGGCAAGGCCGAGGCCCGAGCCGCCGGGCTTGCTGCTGCGGCCGGGTTGGAACAACCGTTGCCGGATCTCGTCGGGTACGCCCGGGCCTTCATCCGTCACCGTGAGGAGCACGCGGTTGTCGGCAAGCGTCAGCACCGCACGCACGGTGCCGCCGGCCGGGCTGGCTTCCAGGGCGTTTTCGATGAGGTTGCTGGCGATCAGGCACAGCAGGTTGCCCCGGTTGCTGTCGAGGGAAGCCCCGAAACCACCCGAGATTTCCAATTGCACGCCACGCTGCGCCGCCGTGGCAGCGTGGCGCTCGCGCATGGCACCGATCAGGTCATGTCCGCTGAGTTCGTAGGCGGTGGACGAACTGCGGTCGCCGAGCAGGGAGACGGTTTCCTGGATCATGCTCTGCAGACGTGCCGTGTAGTCCGTGGCAGACTGCCACTCTTCGCTGGTCTCATGCGGCGGACGCGTGGCCAGCACGGCGCGGAGTCCGGCGACCGGACCCTGCAGGCCGTGCAGCAGGTGGGAGGTGATTTGACCGAGGACGGAGGCCTTGGCCGCAAGGGACAGTTCGAGGTTGGCGCGGATGAGGCGCTCGTTGCGCTCGGCGATCAGCCGTTGCGCGCGGATCATGGCCCAGTGCGCAGCACCCACGACGAGCAGAATCAGGGCGATGCCACCCAGCAGCGTGCCGCGGGTCTGGCTGGCGATGCGGGCGTCGATCGTGGCCAGCTCGGCCGCGAGCGGCCGGGCATCCATGAAATACTGCGCGACTCCGACCAGGTTTTGGGAACCCGGAAAATACAGGGGCAGGAGCACCTCGAGCACGGGTACCGGTCCCTCGCTGGGCTGGGCGCCGGCGAAGGCCGGTACCAGTGCAAAGCGAGGATGGTAACGGCTGATGGGTTTGAGGCGGGTAAGCTCAAGGTAGTCGTCGGGGGGCAGGTCGACGAAGAGCATGGAGGCTGGCACTGCGCGCAGCGGGTTGCCGTCGGCGTCGAACACCGCCACGCCGAGCATGCCGGTCTGCTGCGCGCTCTTGAGGGCGGCCAGCACGGCGAGCACGGAATGCGTGAGCGGGGTGACCGAGTCGTCGGGCCCGGCATAGGCCAGGAGGTCGGGATTCGGTGCCGGTGAATCGGTGTGCAGGCCGGCGGCGTCCCGCAGTTGCTGCAACGCGACGGGATGCAGCACCGCCGCGT
>JBDKHE010000674.1:0-3416 GCA_039797805.1 Verrucomicrobiota bacterium | reverse complement strand
TGAGGTGGGCCTGCGTGTGGCCGATCGTGCGGTAGGCGCTGATCAGATAATAGACCCCGGACTGCTTGATGTTGTCCACGATTGCCCCGTCGGGGGCGCTGGAAGGGGGTTGGCCGTTGCTGCCGAGGGTAAAACCCTGAAAGAACGCCCGCCAGGTGGGATCCACCGAGTTGTGATCTTCCAGCCAGCGCTGGTGGTATTCCTCTATGAGGGCGGCGTTGGCACTTGTGGAGACAGACGAAGGATTCATGTAAGGTAAAAAGGGATCACAGCTTGCCACCCGTGGATTCGGGCAGTAGCTGCGGGAGGTGCATAGGAGCATCCCGCGGAAAACGAGACAAGTGGATTCCCGGCCGAAAGGGGTCGGGCGATCCGGCTTTGGGGGCGCTTAAACAACTGCTAAATAACAGATAACACGGAATTTAATCCATGGCTGAATCCAAGATCAAAGACGCGCTTATCCGGTTCAACGTTGCGATAAAGAACGCTGATGGGCCGGCGCTGTCAGTCGCCCTCAACGAAGTGGAGGCTTTGCTTGCGGCGCATCGCTCCGGATTGCATCCGCAGTTGGTGCATTTCCTGGAAGGCCGGAGCTACGCCAAGGCCCTGGCCTGGCTCGGCGCCGGCGACGAACTTACCGCCAAACCCGCCTCGCCTCCGGGCGGCTGCGGTGGCGGGCACGCCTGAGCCGGGTTGGGCAGAGATGTTCCCCCAATCAAGTGATCGGTTACCCCCCATGCCGCAGACTGGAGAGACACGCGTGACGCAAATCCGCCGAATTGAAAAAACTCGGCAGGCTGCCTGAAGGTGAACCGCAGGCCTTCACGTCATCACCTCAGCAAATTCGTGCACATTGGTGAAATTCGTGTCTTCTTCGGAGTGCATTTAAGATGAAACCTTCCGACAAGATTTCCACCGACGGCGGCCAATCGCTCGGCTCGAACCCATTTGCGACGCTCAGCGGCGCGGGCCTGCCGTCGGTTACCCCGACATCCCCCGCCGGCGCTCCGCCTTCCGCCAGTCGCCCTCCGCCCGCCAAGAACCGCGGACGCGTCGACATCAAGCGCACCACCGCCGGCCGCGGCGGCAAGACCGTGACGCTCGTCACGGGCTTCACGGGCATCGGCCTGCCGGAAAAGGAATCCCTCGCCAAAAAGATGCGCAACGCCTGCGGCTGCGGCGGCACCGTGAAGGACGGTGACATCGAGATCCAAGGCGACCAGCGGGAGAAGATCGCGCAGATTTTGACGGATGCGGGATTTCGTCCGGTGTTCGCGGGCGGGTAGGGCGGCTTGACTCAAGAAGCACCTGTCCACGTTAGGGCGAGTCGCCGCTAACGATTCGCGGCTTTCCCTGAAGGTTTGCCTCGATCATGGAAAACTCTCCGACGGCGAAGGGACTCGCCGTCCCACCGTGGATTGCGCCGCTGAATAATGGTGCGTGCTACAGTGAGACGGCTGGAAGGGTTGGCCGGCTGGCTCGCGGATGGATGCTGGAGGAGTCCTCTAACGCTTCTTTACCCCGTCCCTTCCACGCTATTATTTGCAATGCGGCTCCACCCGCGTTTGCTGGTCGTCACCCCTGATGTTGCTGCGTCTTTCGTTACTCCCCGCCCTGCTTGCCCTGCCGGCTGCCCTGATCGCAGCCGGGCCGGCCATGGAGGTCTTCAAGCAGGACATCCAGCCGCTGCTGCAGGAGTATTGTTACAACTGTCATGGCGAGGGTGAACGGAAAGGCGGGGTGGATCTGGATGCGTTCAAGGACGAGGCGTCCCTGAAGGATCACCAGCTCTGGCTGCGCATCCTGCGCAACACCCGTTCGCGGATCATGCCGCCGGCCGATGATGATTATCTGGAGCAGGCGGACATCGACCGCCTCGGCGCCTTCATCAAGCGGGCCATCTTTGAACTCGATCCGGCCCGTCCCGATCCCGGCCGTGTGACCGTGCGCCGGCTCAATCGCGTCGAATACCGCAACACGGTGAAGGCGCTGCTGGGCGTGGATTACGACACGCAGAAGGAGTTTCCCGCCGACGACACGGGCAACGGTTTCGACAACAACGGGGACGTGCTGACCATCTCGCCGATGCTGCTGGAGAAATACCTCGATGCGGCCCAGGCGATCGTCGCCAGCGCCGTGCCGGTGCAACCCCGGGTCGTGGCCGAGCAGGTCATCGAGGGACGCCAGTTTGCCACGGTCAAATTGGAGGCGCCGGTCAGCCTGGTCGGGGACGGGGCGACGGTTGCCGCTACCGCGGCCCCGGTGGCGGGCGACAAGTCCGGCGGCGCCACGCCGGCCGCGATCTTCCAGCGGCCGGCCCCCGCGATCGCGTGGCGGGCCTTGGATCTCTCCTACTACACGCCGGCCACCGTGGCGGCCACGCATCGGGTGGACCTTCCGGGCAAGTACGAGATCGAACTCAACCTGCGGGCGGTCGAGCAGTACGTGGACGATCAGTTCGACTACAACCGCTGCCGGGTGATCTTTACGGCCGACGGGGAAAAACTGATGGACCAGGAGTTCGTGCGCGAAGGCGACAAGAGTTTCAAGTTCACCTATCCCCGCGAGTGGCAGGCGGGCGAGCACACCCTGGCCTTCGAGGTCCGGCCGATCGGTCCCGATCGCGACCAGAAGCGTCTGCTGCGTCTGCGCGTGGGCGAGGTGATTGTGCGCGGCCCCGCGGATGAGCAGCACTGGGTGCAACCGAAACGCTACGCTCACTTCTTCCCCCGGCCTGTGCCCATGGACGCCGCTGCGCGCAAAGCCTACGCGCGGGAGCTTTTGACCGATTTTGCGACCCGCGCCTACCGCCGGCCGCCGGACCAGGAGGGCGTGGACAAACTGGTGGCGCTGGCCGCGCACACGACCGAGCAACCCGGCGCGACCTTTGAGGCGGGCATCGCCCAGGCCATGGTGGCCGTGTTGGCGTCGCCCCGGTTCATTTTCCGCGAGGAGGAAACCCTGCCCCTGACGCCCGGTCAGGCGCATCCCCTGGTGGACGAGTGGTCGCTCGCTTCCCGGATGTCCTACTTCCTCTGGTCGTCCATGCCCGATGCCGAACTCTTCCGCCTGGCGCGGGAAGGGCGCTTGCGGGCCAGTCTCCCGCAGCAGATCGACCGCATGCTGGCCGACCCCAAGGCCGAGCAGTTCGTGCGCAACTTCACCGGCCAGTGGCTGCAGGCCCGGGACATCACCACCGTGGTGATCAACCCGCTCGATGTTTTCCTGCGCGAGAATCCCAATCCGGAGTTCGACCGTGCGTTGGAGGCGTTCCGCCGGATCAACAAGATCCCGGCCGCGCAACGCACCGCCGCGCAGCAGACGGAATTCGACCAGGCCTTCAAGATCGCCATGCCGGTCTTCCGGGCGCCCAAACCGCAGCTCACGATGAGTCTGCGCGAGGCCATGCAGCAGGA
>JBDKHE010000673.1:0-4477 GCA_039797805.1 Verrucomicrobiota bacterium | reverse complement strand
CCGTGACCCAGGCTTTTCCGGTAACTCCATGGCCCTCGCTGCCGTCTCTGATGACGTGTTGCATGCAAATTACATACCATGGGTGATGAACCGTTCGATTTCGCCGGTTGTCTCGAGCGGGTGCGCGCGCGCGATCAAGCAGCGTGCCGGCAGCTGGTTGAGCAACTTTACCCCCAGGTCATCCGGATTGTGCGCTCGCATCTTCCCCGGCGCGTGGCCGAAGAGGATCTGGCGCAGGAGGTTTTTCTGAAAATGTTCACGCGACTCGACCAGTACCAAGGCGCCGTGCCGTTTCCGCACTGGATCTCCCGGATTGCGGTGACGACCTGCATCGACCATCTGCGGGCGCAACAGCGCCGGCCGGAGTACCGGTGGGCCGACCTGCCGGAGAGCCAGGCCGAGGTGTTGGACCATGTGTTGAGTGACGATCGGGACGTCGCCCCCGGCGATGCGATGGCCGCCCGCGAACTGGTGGACCGCCTGCTCGGACAACTCAAACCGGACGACCGGCTGGTTATCCAATTGCTCGATCTCGAACAGAAAACGCTGGCCGAGATCAGCGAGCTGACGGGCTGGAACCAGACACTGATCAAGGTGCGCGCCTTTCGTGCACGACGGAAATTGCAAAAACTGTTCCAGGAACTTAAATCCCAGGAGAAATCATGAACTCATTTGACCACCACTGGCAGAAACTGACCGCCCTGGCGCGGCAGGCCCCGGCCGATCGCGACATCCTGATGCCGCCCGGTTTCGCCACGCGCGTCGCCGCCCGGGCCCTCGCGGCCCCGGCCGCCGGCCCCTGGTTCATGCTGGAGCGGTTCGCCCTGCGCGGCTTCGTGGCCGCGGCCGCCTGCTGTGCCGCGGCAGTCGTGTTCAGTTACTTCGACCGCACCGCCGACCTGACCGAGGAAACCGCGGGCGTGGACGTCGCTGTTGTCGCCCTCTTCGATCTCTCGTGATGAACAAATCGTGGAAACCCATCCTCCTGCTGATCGGCATCTTCCTCGCGGGATTGGTGAGCGGGGGATTACTGACGGCCCACTTCGGGCGTGAATGGCTGTCCGGGCGGGCCTCCCCGGAACAGTGGGCCACGATCCACCTGAAAAAGCTGGCCGAGCGCCTGGAACTGAAACCGGAGCAGGTGGAGCAGATCCGCCCGATCGTGAAACGCGACATGGATGAGCTCCGGCGCATCCGCAACCAGTCCATGACCGAATCCCGCAGCATCTTTGATCGGATGCAGCGCGACATCGCCGAGAAACTCACGCCGGAGCAGAAAAAGGAATTTGAAGTCTACAACCGCGAACGGCGCGAGCACCTGCAGAAATTCATGCAGAAACGGCCGGATGCTACCCGGAAATCGGGCGGCGGTCCCGGTGGCGAGCGCCCGCCGCCGCCTCCGACAGAGCAGCCCTGATCGTCCGCGCGAGGGGAGCCTTTTCTTCCTCACTATTTTGGTTGTAAGGGGAGGGAACGCGCCTACGTTCCGCGGTGGCCAGGCGCCATGCATGGGCAGGCGCGTGAACCCCGCCAGGGCCGGAAGGCAGCAACGGTGACGACGTCCTCCCAGTGCCGTGGATTGCCTGGCCACTCTTTTTCATCTCTATGCGGCGCGGCCTGAACCGTGGTATTGAAGTTCCGGCGTGAAAGGCGAGCCGTACGGTAGAGGTCTTGATGAGGCGGCAGCGTGCTTGCCTGCGGCCCTCCACGCCCTTTGTCGCGAGCAAGCTCGCTCCCGCATTATCGTTGTCTGGTCCCGGATGAAGTCTCTGGGGACGGAAAGCCGGAAAGAAAATGAAACGCGGGCTGGATTTTTGCGGGCTTCACCCTTTCAGTCTTTCCGCCTGCCATGTCGACCGCCTACCAAGTCATCGCCCGCAAGTGGCGCCCCCAGACCTTCGATGATGTCGTCGGTCAGGATCATGTGGTGCGGACCCTCAAAAACGCCATTGCCCGCAACCGCATCGCGCACGCCTACCTGCTCGTCGGCCCGCGCGGCACGGGCAAGACCAGCACGGCCCGCATTTTCGCCAAGGCGCTCAATGCGACCGGCGGTCCCAAGGCGGACTTCGATCCTGCCGACCCGATCGCCCTTTCCATCGCCGAAGGCCGTTGCCTGGATGTTATCGAGTTCGACGCCGCTTCCAACACGCAGGTGGACAAGATCCGCGAGTTCATCATCGACACCGTGGCCTATGCGCCGGCCCAGGGTCGTTACAAGGTCTACATCATCGACGAGGTGCACATGCTCTCGGCCGGTTCCTTCAACGCCCTGCTGAAGACGCTCGAGGAGCCGCCGGCGCACGTGAAGTTCATCTTTGCCACGACGGATCCGCAAAAGATGCCGGCCACGGTCATCTCCCGCTGCCAGCGGTTCGATCTGAAGCCGATTCCCACCGAGCTGATCGTGCAGCGCCTGAAGAAGATCGCCACGGCCGACAAGATCAAGGTGAGCGACGAGGCGCTCGCCAGCATCGCCCGCATGGCCGACGGCGGCATGCGCGACGCGCAGTCGATCTTCGACCAGATGATTTCGTTTTGCGGTACCGAGATCGGTGAGGCGGACGTGCTGGATGTCTACGGACTGGTCTCCGCCGCCAAGATCGCGGAGCTGGGCTCGGCCCTGGCGGCCGGCGACCACAAGAAGATCATCGCGATCGTGGACGATTGCGACGAGAACGGCCGCGACCTGTACCGCCTCCTCGTGGACCTGCAGACCTACCTGCAGGGTGCGCTGCTCGACGCCATCGCGAAAGGCGGCAGCAGCGAGCTCCTCGGCAGCCCGATGACGACCGAGCAGATCACGCGACTGCTCGACGGCCTCCGCGAGGGGGAGAACTCCGTGAAACACGGCCTGTCGGAGAAGGTGAATTTTGAGGTGGCGCTGCTCAAGGCCGTTGAGGCCAGCCGCGCGCGGGCCATCGACAGCCTGATCAAGGAAATCGCCACGCTGGCGGACAGCCTGCCGGCGGACGGCTCAAAAAAAAACGACTGAGGCAGGCGCCTGAACCGGGGCCCGGAGAGGACACGTCCGGAAGCGGGGAGCGGGAGGAAGAGCCGGCGACCGGCGTGATCGATGCCGATGCGCCGGCGGGACCTTCTTCCGATGAGGAAGCTGCCTTTCTGGCCCAGGAACGTGAGATGGGTAACGTCACGCCCGCCCTCATGCACGTGGAGAGTCCACCCGAGGAAAAGGGTGCGATGCCGCCGATGGAGGATCTCGTTCAGCGGATTCCTCAGCCGGCCCGTGACCTGATGGAAGAGCTGTTCCGCGCCCGGTTCATTACCGTAAAGCGGATGCCGGCCTCGGCCCTCAAGTGACCTGTCCCACGGGCCAGTGTGGTCCGACCGGGGACAAGCCGTGGTGGGGGCGAAGATAAAGATACGCCTGGGCGGATGTCGCATGGGCGTTGGGCAAAAGCACGACGTTCACGCGTTCATAGAGTCCCTCGTCGAGGCCCTCGAGGCGATCGAGTTCGGCCAGGCAGGCATCGCTCACGTCCCAGAGTTCCCCGGTGACACCCGACTGATCCCCCGGAGCCCGCACCATGCCCGGGTAGTCGCCGAGGGAGTAGAGGGTGTAACCCGGCTCGGTCCGGACGTCGCCGAGGTACTTCTGGCCGGTGAGGAAGAGATGATTGCTGCCACCGCGCTTCAACGTGCCGTAAACGAAAACCGTGTTCATGGCTTGATATTGCCACGGCGGACGCGCCGAGGGCAAAAACAGAAATGCGGCGCCGCTGCGCGGCCGTCAGGGCGCCAGCGCCTCTACCACCAGGGTTGTGATATTGTCCCGCGCCGAACGCTCCAGGGAGGCGGCCAGCAGGCGCTGGGAGACGGGTTCGCTGCCGGGAGTGCGGATGATCTCCTCCAACTGCCGGTCCCAAAGGCCGTCGGTCAGGCCGTCCGAACAGATCAGGAAGCGGTCGCCGGGTTGGCAGGGGAGGGCGCCGAACTGGGGGTTGATGATCTGGTGCCCCGACCCGAGGGCTTGGTTGAGGGCGTTCTTGCCGGGATGGCTGCGGGCCTCTCGCTCGTTGATCCGACCGTTGCGGCGCAGCCAGCCCACGTGGCTATGATCGTGGGTCAGTTGGATGATGCCTTCATCGGGCGGCAAGTGGTAGATGCGACTGTCCCCGATGTGGCCAAAATAAAGCCAGCCCGGCGTGATCCAGCAGAGGCTGAGCGTGGTGCCCATGCCGCGGCACTCCTCGTAGGATTCACCCAGGCTCAGCAAATCGGCGTGAATGGCCCGGAAGAGTTCGCCCAGAATGCGGTCGTAGCCGCTGTCGGGACCCGGTGCGGCGGCCCGGTAGCCGCGAGGCATGAGCTTGGTCAGCCGGTCCACGGTGAAGCGGCTGGCGAATTCACCGGAATTGGCGCCGCCCATGCCATCGCTCACCGCAAACACGAAGTCGGTCTGGGCCCAGCCGGCTTCACCGGTCTTGCCCAGGTAGTGGACTTCCCGGCTGTCAAA
>JBDKHE010000672.1:0-13502 GCA_039797805.1 Verrucomicrobiota bacterium | reverse complement strand
ATGCACGGTGAGAAGTGGCAAACCCGTGGTCTGCTCAATCTTCACGTCGGCCGCCCCAGGAATGGCCTTGAGGACCGCCTCTACCTGCTCGCCGACCTCGGTCATCACATCGAGGTCATCGCCGTAGAGTTTCACGGCCACGTCGGAGCGCACGCCGGAGATGAGTTCGTTGAAGCGCATCTGAATCGGCTGAGTGAACTCGTAATTGTTGCCTGGAATCTTGGCGACCGTGGATTCCATCGCAGTGACGAGATCGGCCTTGCTCCTCTTGGGGTCGGGCCACTGTTCGCGTGGCTTCAGCATGACGAAAGTATCGGCCACACTGGGGGGCATCGGATCGGTCGCGACCTCGGCAGTGCCGATCTTGGCGAACACCCGGTCTACCTCGCCGAACGATTTCACTGCGTCCTCGACCGCGCCCTGCATCTGCAGGGACTGGGTGAGGCTCGTGCCCGGGATGCGCAGGGCATGCAGCGCAATATCACCCTCATCGAGGTTCGGAATGAACTCCGTGCCCATCTTCGAGGCGGCAAAGCCGGCCAGGGCGATCAGCACTACGGCCGCAACCGCGGCGGCCGGCCGGACCGACATGGCGAAGCGGAGGACCGGGCGGTAAAGCGACTTCGCTCCGCGGATGGCGACGTTGTCCTTTTCCGAGACCTTGCCGGTGACGAAAATCGCCACAGCGGCGGGCACAAAGGTAAGAGAGAGAAGCATGGCCCCGAGCAACGCGGTCACGACCGTGAACGCCATCGGGTGGAACATTTTTCCCTCCACCCCGGTGAGGGCGAAGATCGGGATATAGACGACGGTGATGATGAACACGCCGAAAATGGACGGCTTGATGACCTCTGCCGTTGCCTCGGCGGCCAGAGCGAAGCGCTCGGGCTTTGTCAGCAGGCGGTTGAGCGTGTGCTGTTCGTGGCCGAAGCGGCGTAGGCAATTTTCGATGATGATCACCGCGCCGTCCACGATGAGGCCGAAATCGAGCGCCCCAAGGCTCATGAGGTTGCCCGACACCTTGTTGGTCACCATGCCGGTGATCGTGAAGAGCATCGCCAGCGGAATGACCGCCGCCGTGATGAGCGCGGCGCGGAAATTGCCCAGCAAAAGGAACAGGATGACAATGACGAGAAGCGCGCCCTCTACCAGGTTCTTCTGCACGGTCGCGATGGTGCGGTCCACCAACGATGTGCGGTCATAGACCGTTCGCGCCACTACGCCATCGGGGAGGCTGCGGTTTACGTCGGCAAGCTTAGCGGCGACGCGTGTGGATACCTCGCGCGAGTTCTCCCCGATCAGCATGAAGACCGTGCCGAGCACAACCTCCTTGCCGTTCTCCGTGGCCGCACCAGTGCGCAGTTCCTTGCCTAGGATGACGTCGGCGACATCGCGGACGCGAATCGGCTGCCCGGAACGCCGGGCGACCACAATGGATTCAATCTCGGCGATGCCGCTGACCTGCCCCGGAACCCGGATCAGGTATTGCTCGCCATGACGCTCAATATACCCGGCGCCCACGTTCGAGTTGTTGCGTGCGAGGGCGTCCATCACATCCCGCAGCGTGAGGCCGTAGGCCATCAACTGGTCGGGCCGGGGCGTGACATGAAACTGCTTCACGAATCCACCGATGGTGTTCACCTCCGTGACGCCTTGCAGATTGCGAAGCTGGGGCCGCACGACCCAGTCCTGAATCTCACGCAGATCGGTGGGCGTGTAGGCGGAGCCATCAGCCTTTTTCGCACCGGCTTCCGGCTCGACGGTGAACATGAAGATTTCGCCGAGGCCGGTGGAGATCGGCCCCATCGTCGGTTCCAAGCCAGGAGGGAGCTGCGACTTGACCTCCTGAATGCGCTCGTTGACGAGTTGGCGGGCAAAGTAGATGTCGGTGCCGTCCTTGAAGACGACCGTCACCTGCGAAAGACCGTAGCGCGAGATCGAGCGGCTGTAGTCAAGACTGGGCAGGCCGGCCATGGCGGTCTCAACGGGATAGGTGACGCGCTGCTCGGCTTCGAGCGGCGAGAATCCGGCGGCCTCCGTGTTGATCTGCACCTGGACGTTGGTGATGTCGGGCACCGCGTCGATGGGCAGGTGTTGGTAGTTGTAAACACCGAGAGCGCACATCCCGACCGTGACGATCAGGACGAGCCACCGCTGGCGGATGGAGAAATGGATGAATTTTGCGAGCATGACGAGCGATGCTTAAAGGGCTTGACCGGCGGTCTCGCCGGTGCGGATGCGGATGGCGCTGGCGACATCCTTGATGGTGACCAGTCCATCGCCCTTGTTGCCGGTGCGGGCGGTTTGGATGAGTGTGCTGACGATGGCATCCGCCAGCGCGGCCTCGCAGGTGATTTGGAGCACGGTCTTTTTGTGGAAAGTGAAGTCGTCTTCCGTGGGACGGAAGGCACCTCCGGCCCCGCGCCCACGGCCTTGGCCGTGGGCATCAAGCAAGGTGACTCCCGGAAAATGGGGCAGCGCGTGGAGCGCGTGCATGACGCGCGACAAAGCCTGCGGCTGAATGATAGCGGTGATTTCTTTCATGGGACGTATCTCCGCTTAGTGGTCATGCGAGGCACCGGACTTGCCGATGTCCGCCTTGATGAGAAAGCTGTTTTCCGTGACGTAGTGCTCGCCGGCCTTGAGGCCTTTGCGCACCTCCACGTAGCCGCCGCTACGACGGCCGAGCTCAAGCGGTCGGGCCTGGTAAAGGTCACCGTGCTGGGAAAACACCACGGTGAAATCGAAAAGGCTTTGGATGGCGGATTCCTTGACGGCGACCGGCACGGTTTCTTCCGTCAGCCGAATCTCGGCCTTCACGAACAATCCCGGGCGCCAGCGCTGGTCGGGATTGGCGAGCACGACGCGGGCGACGAGGGTCTGGGCTTCGGCCGAACTGATCGGGGAAAGCCACGAGATTTTCCCATTGGCCTCGGGGCCGCCGTCGTCGGAATGGATGACCGCGGCCTGGCCGACCTTCACGCGGGCCTGATCGCGCTTGGGCACATTGAGGTCGATCCAGACCTCGGAGAGATCCGCAATGGTGTAGAGTGTCGCCCCGTCGCCAACCGTTTCGCCGGCATTGACATCGCGGTCTACGACCACGCCTGCGATCGGGGCTTTCACCTCGAGGGTGGTGAGCGACTGGTTGGCCTCGACCATGGCGACAACCTCACCCGCTGCGACTGGGTCGCCAATCGCCTTGCGGGCAATCCGAACGATGCCACCGAAGCGCGGCACGGCGCGGGCGATACGGTTGGCATCGAGTTTAACCTGCCCGTAGACGGAGATTGATTCGTTGAGCGTGGCGGGTCCGGCGGGTTCTGCCACCACCCCCGCGCGCTTGGCCGCATCGGCCGTGATCGTCGTCTGCATTTCCGGGGCGTCGAAAGCCCAACGATGGGCTTTACCGGCATGCTCGGCTGTTACGTTGAAACTGAAGGAATGCGGCTCATACACTTCGGCATCGCCGCGGAGGTAGTCGCCTTCCGGAGCGAACTGGTAGGTGTCGAGGACATCACCAGGCCGCTTGAGCTGCACGGTGAACTTGACGGCGTTCGATGGCACGGGCTTGCCGCCCTGCGTGAGCCAAGCTCGGAATTCCGGCGGCACTCCTCGCTCGAAAATCGCGAGTTCGGCTGTGAAGTCGCCATCGGCAAGCAGGCGGCCACCATGCGGACCCTTTGCGACTTCTTCTTCGGCGTGAGCATCGGCACCGGCATGACCGTGGTCGTCATGGCCGCCTGCGGTTTCTGCCGCGTGATCGTGACCGCTTTCGACAAGGTAGTAGGCCAGTCCGCCACCCAGGGCGAGGACGGCGAGGATCGTGAGGGGAAGTTTAAGTTTCATGAGAGTAGGAAAACGAGAAAGGGGGAGATTCAGGGTTGGGAAATCAGCGTGGAGACTGCGCTGAAAGAGGGATCGGTCAGGGACTCAGCCCGGGTCAGCGCGATGGCGTAGGCGACCTCGGCATCGAGCAGCTCCTTGCGCAGGGCAACGAGCGCGCGCTGGGCGTCGAGTACGTCGATCAGCGGGAGCTGGCCTTGTTCGTAGGCGTGTCGCACGATGCCAAAGGCCTCTGCAGTTGCAGGCAGGGCCTCGCCGCGCAGATTCTGGGCGGCCGTATGGGCGGCCGTGAGTTCCTGCCAGGCAGAGGTAAGTGCGGTCCGCAGTTCGACTTCAACGGCACGCACACCCTGTTCCGCACCGGCCAGGGTTTCACGCGCCGCCCGGATATTGCCTTGGTTTTTGTTGCGAAAGGGAAGCGGGACCGAGACGCCGGCCACAAAGGCGGCGTCGGAGCCTTCGCGAAGAAATCGAATGCCTCCGCCAACATTCACGTCCGGCACCGCGTGCGCCTGCTCCAGAGCGAGAGCCGCCCGGCGGCTGGCGATGACCGTTTGTTGCAGTTCCAAACGCGGATGCGACGCGAGCTTGGCCACGAAGGTGTCCTGCGCAGGCAGCGAAGCGGGTATCCGGAGGGTGCCGGCTACAGTGGCGACCTCTGATGGCTCGCCACCCCACGTCGCGGCCAGCGAAGCCCGCGCTGCGAGCAGGGCGGCGTTGGCTCTCGCATGATCGGCTAGGGACGCGGCCAAGGCCGCCCGGGCACGGGCCGACTCGGCCGGTGAAGCAGCTCCGGCCTTCACTCGACTCTCGACCGCAGCCACCGTTTCGCGGGCCAATCGCAGGGGCTCCGCCGCCAGAGCGAGTCGTTGCTGGGCGGCGAGGACTTGGATGTAGGCCGTAGCAGAGGCGGCGAGGACTTCGGCGCGACGCAACGCAAACTCTTTGGCCGCGGTTTCGCGCTCGCGACCGGCGAGTGCGACCCGCTTCTCGCGCTTGCCACCGCGTTCCAGCGTCTGGCTCGCCTGCACGGTGGTTTCGAAGGCACGCACTCCTTGGATGGCACCGGTGCCGACAAAGTTTTCCAGCGTCACATCCAAAGTCGGGTTTGGGCGCAGGCTGGCTTGCTCGATCAGAGCCTCAGCTGCACGCTCGGCATAGCCTTGCGCGGCTAGGCTGGGATTCAGTTCAGCGGCGCGCTGTAACACGGCACCGAGGGTAAGTGGAGGCGTCGCCTCTTGAGCGGACGCGCCCACGGTGGTGAGGAGAAGGGCCAATCCGATGAACGGATAAGGCCGGAAAACGTGGAATGACAGGGACATAGTGAGTTTGGGAAATCGGACGTGGATGAAAGACAGGAAGCCCGTGAAAACGCGCGCAGGCGTCGTTAGGGCGTAAACAGCCGAAGAATCCGTTCGCGCAGGAACGGATCAGGCTAAGCAACCAGGCGCACGCGCCAGCGGCGCGGCGCGGGACAGAAACTGCCAGGCCACCTGCAATTCGCGAGGCGGGGCATGGCGCGACGGTGAAAGCGTCGATTCGAACCGGGGGTCCGAATCAAAAGCGAAGAGCGCCAGACAGGCGAATACGAGCGTGTCAGAGGGAGCGGCGACCGTGAGGGTTTGGGCGGTTTCCTTGTAGAGGGCGTCCTCCACCGTGGGACAGGCATCGTCCCGGCAGTCGGAACCGGGAACCGATGCAGCGGCCTCCATGGCACACGTGTCGTGGAGGTCGAAAAGACCGGCGGCCTCCAGCTTGCAATGCAGCGTCACCGGCAGCCAGACGGCCACCAGGGTGAAGAGCATGAAGCGGACGAGGCGGGTCACGGGGCAGACCATGCGTGTGTCGGCTTCGTCGTCAAGACGCCGCGGCGATAGCGTTGGTAATACCCGCCGTCCGGGAGGGGCAGCCGCCCGCTGTCAGAACCGGTACGTCCACGCACCTTTCAGGGACGTCTCGTTGGTCGTCGGGCGGAAGCGGTCCTCGGAGGTGTCGTAGCCTTGGTTGACGACAAGGAAGAGTTCGTTGCCGGGTTGGATGATCCACTTGATGCGGAAATTGGCGCCGAGCGAGCGGGAGAGATTGTCGTATTGGCCCAGCAGGCTGACCTGGAAATCGGGGCTGAAGGTGTAGCTCGCGCGGACCGAGCCCGTGCGGACCTTGAAGCTGCCCTCGGCCAGACGGTAGTCGCGCAGGCCGGTGTTCAGGTTGAACTGCAACCGGCCCGTCGGGCGGAAACCGATGTTCCAGTTGTAGGAATCGGCATGGCCGGTGAGGTAGTCGCCGTGACGCCAGCGGATGTAGGTGTCCACCCGCCGGGAGCGCGAGGTGCCGGCCTCGACCTGCACATCGTTCCACCAATAGGTGCCGACCGGGATGACGATGCCGGGGCGGATCGGAAACGCATAGTCGTAGGTCTCGCTGTGCCGGGCGACCCAGATGTTGGTGAAATCGCCGGTTTTGTTTTCGGCGTAGAATCCCGTCCAGACGTTGGAGTCGAGCATCGCGAGACCGAGGTCGCCGGTGTGGTCGGATTCCACAAAGGGCTGCCAGAGGCGGACCCAGCCGGTCTTGGAGTAGATATTAAAGAGCGCCTGCAGGTGCATGTTGGTCACACCGGTGCGCGAGACGAAGCCGAGGGCAGGATCAAACTTGTCATCCACCCGGCTGAACCACGCCGAGAGGGCCAGGGGTTCGTTGGGAAAATTGATGGCGAGGGTGGTGGTGGAGCCCTGGCCGCCGGCTTCCTCGGAATCGGTGAGTTGCACGCCGGTGCGCACGCTCAGGGATTTGCCGCCCGCGAGATGGTTGTTGGCGTAGTTGAAGTCAAAGCCCAGCAGGGAATTGTCGCCCGTGCCCGCGGGGTTGCCGTGGGTGGCGATGAGCCCGATGCTGGATTCGGCCAGAATCTGTCGCGCAAACCGCCCGACGAAAAGGTTGGTGCCTGGAATGCCGGCGTGGTCATCGGTTTGGACGTCGAGGACGCCGATGGTCCAGGGACCGGCCCGGCCGGTGATCTTGGCGCCGGCGAGGAGGTCGACCTTGGTGCCGTCGGCCGCCAGACCGATGCGGCGGGAGAAAAAGGGCAGCGGATCCTGGTTGATGCCCGCGAAGGTGAAGAGCGAGGCGTCCTGCGTGAAGAAGGAGCGTTTCTCCGGGAAAAAGAGGGAAAAGCGGCCGAGGTTGATCTGGCGCTCATCCACCTCGGCATCCGCAAAGTCGGTATTGAGGGTCAGCGTGGTGGCAAGGGACGGCGTGGCCTGCCAGACGAGATCGAGTCCGGGCTTGAATTCGAACTTCTTGCCGGAGGGCGGGGGATTGGAGCGCGCGGTGACGCTGGCGAAGGGCTTGAGGTCGATGCCGCGGCCCTGGCGCAGGCCGGTGAAGCCTCGCAAGGTGCCGGTGTCGGGCAGCGAGTAGACGTTCTTGTTGCGGACCAGATTGGCCCAGCGCACGGTTTCCTGTTTCCGGACGGTCGTGCGGGCGACGTCGAAACCCCAGGTATCCTTGGCCGGATCAAAGGCGAGGGACTTCACGGGGATGGCAAACTCAGCGCTCCAGCCGCCCTCGTCCCGGGTGACTTTGCCGAACCAGAGGGCGTCCCACTGGGAGTTGGACTGATCCTTGTCCTGTACGAGGCCATCGTGTTTGCCGCCGCCGGCGGTCAGGCCGAAATAATAACCGTCGTTCTGGCGGTGAAAGGTGTCGAACACGATGCGGACAATGTCGTCGGAGCCATTGCTCTGGTCCTTTTGCATCGAGTAGGCGCGGACACCTGCCAGTCCCGCCGAATCGTGGCAGCGCACCGCCACGTAGACGTTGTCGGCGTCAAAGGCGACCCAGAGCTCGGTGCGCTCGGTCGGCTCGCCGTTTTCCACCGGATAGACCTGCCGGAAGGCATCGGTGTGAGCGGCGGTGGACCAGGCGACGTCGTCGAGGACGCCGTCGATCAAGGGAGGTGTCCCTACAGTCCGGACATCGAGGGAGGGCGCGGCAATTCCTGGCGTGAACAAGGCGCCCGCGCAGAGCAGCAGGGGTAAAAGGCGTGGATGAACGGGCATGCGTGGAACCGGTCGCGGCATGCTCTACAAACCCGGGTGATGCGCAAGAGTTACAAGGCGAACGGCAAATTTTCGCGATGAACGAGAAACTCGCCGGGCGCAGGCGGGATCCGGGGCTTTTTGGGCCCGGTCCGCGCCTGTTCCTCAGATGAGTGACGGCCTCAACCCACCGTGCGCATCTGGATGCTGTCCACGCGCTCGTTGTTGGCGGCGAGGACGTCGGAGATGATGACCAGTTTGTCGCCGGTGTGCACCCGGTCGGCATCCCGGAGCATCTCGATGGCGCGGGTGAGGGTTTTTTCCGGGTCGCCGAAGGGTCCGATGAAATAGGGCTCGACGGAGCGCACGATGCGCAGCTGGCGCAAGGCGGCGACCGAGTCGGTGAGGGCGAGGATCGGGGCGCGCGCCGGGCGATGGGCGGCCAGACCCGCGGCGGCCAGACCGCGCCGGGTGAAGATGACGATGCGGGAGCCGGGAAACTCGTTGGCCATGACCACCGCGGAGCGGATGAACTTCAGGCGCGGCTCGATGAAGACGCCGGGCTCGGGGAAATCCGCGGCCAGCTCCGTCTCCACGCGGCGGGCGATGGAGTCGAGCACGTGCACGCATTCATGCGGGTATTTGCCGATGGTGGTCTCGCCGGAGAGCATGACGCAGTCGGCCTGCTCGTAGACGGCGTTGGCGACGTCGGTGATCTCGGCGCGGGTGGGCACGCGCTGGCTGATCATGGACTCGAGCATGTGGGTGGCGATGATCACGGGGCGGCCGACCGCCAGACACGTGCGCACGGCCCGGTGCTGGATGATCGGCAGATCTTCCAACGGCACCTCGATGCCCAGGTCGCCGCGGGCCACCATCAGCACGTCGGTGGCGCGGATGATCTCGTCGAGGTTGGTGATGGCGCTCTGGTCCTCGATCTTCGCGACGATGCGCGCGGTGGAGTTGTTCTTCTTGAGGAAACTCCGCAGCAGCATGATGTCGGCGGCCTCGCGCACGAAGGAGAGGGCGACGAAATCGATCCCTTCCTCGATGCCGACGAGGGTGTCGCCCTTGTCCTTTTCCGTGAAGGAGGGCAGGTTCACGCGGACGCCCGGGAGGTTGATGTGGCGGCGGGAACTCAGCGATCCGGGCGTGAGCACGCAGCACCGGATGTGGGCGTCATGCTTTTCCCGGACTTCGAGGCGGATAAGGCCGCTGTCCACCAAAACAATGTCACCGACCTTGATGTCGTTGACGAGGTCGCGGTAGTTGACGTCGACCGAGCGGATTTCCTCGGAGTTGTCGCGGATGGCCTCCGGTCGCACGACGAAATCGAAGATCTCACCGGGGCGCAGTTCGATCGGGGCGGCCACATCGCCGGTCCGGATTTCCGGACCCTTGATGTCCATCATGATCCCGACCTCGCGGCCGACCTTCTTG
Source organism: Verrucomicrobiota bacterium (assembly GCA_039797805.1). Lineage (GTDB taxonomy): Bacteria > Verrucomicrobiota > Verrucomicrobiia > Opitutales > Opitutaceae > Lacunisphaera. The sequence continues at coordinate 4,176 of JBDKHE010000672.1, read as the reverse complement.
GAGATGGTGCGGATGCGCCGGATGACGGTGCGGGTCCAGTCGTGTTTGGCGTGAGCCATGTTGAGCCGGATGACATCGACCCCGCCCTCAATGAGGCGGATCAGGTCATGTTCGCTCTCGGTGGCGGGCCCGAGCGTGGCGATGATTTTGGTGCGTCGGTAGGATGGATGTATCATGTCAAAATTGAAACGAAGGTGTGCCGCCGCCCGGGGCGACGACGGAAAAGCCGCAGCTGCGGGCGGTGAGAATGGTGCCGCAGGCCGCCTCGACGGCGGCAAGCGAGTTGCAATCGCGGGACAGGTGGGTGAGGAAAACATGACGCCAGCGGGGGTTGGTCACGCTTTCGAGCAACTCGCGTGCCGCGCTGTTGGAGAGGTGGCCGTGGCGGCCGCTGATCCGTTGTTTAGTAGACCACGGACGTTTGGTATCAGCCTGCAACATAACCGGGCAATGGTTGGCCTCGACGACCAGCACGTCGGCCTCGCGGATGTGTTCGCGGATGTGGGCGGGCGCGTGGCCGAGGTCGGTCAGCCAGGCGAGCCGGTGCCGGGGCGAGAGCAGATCACCATGACCATGGCTGATGAGGAAGCCCACGGGGTCCTGCGCATCGTGCGGGACGGTGAAGCTTTGCACCTCGAAATCGCGGAAGCGGAAGGCGCCGCCTGTCTCGAAAACCTGCCAGTTGATGCGGTGCTTCAGGCCGCCCTGGACAGCCTCAGCCGTGCGGCGGTTGGCAAACACCTTGACGTGGGCATGCCGGGCGAGCCCGCTCAGGGCGGCGGCGTGGTCGCCGTGCTCGTGGGTCAGAAAAATGGCGTCGATGCGCTCCCACGACTCCTGGGCCTCGGCCAGCAGGTCACCGAGCTTCCGCGCGGAGAAGCCCGCATCGACCAGTACGCGGGTGTCATCCGACTGGAGCAGCGCGGCATTGCCCGAGCTGCCGCTGCCGAGGATGCGAAAACGCAGTGACATGCACGCATTGAACGGGCTTGGAGGCGCATCCCGCAAACGGATTCTACGGTCATTTCCTGTGATTTTATGGGAACGTTAGACGAATCCTCCCGGTTACCCTCAAAGCACGTGCAGGTTACAAGAATTCACACAAGGCGTCGATGGCCGCGGCCGACCCGTCGCGCTGCCAGCCGTCGAGCTGGGCCTGGTCCTTGAGCTGCTGGCCGCGCCGGCGGGGCACGGCGGCAAACACGTTCCGGCATTCCGGCAGGGCCGTCATGTCGCCCCACAGTTTCTCAAACTGGGTGATCGTGAAGACATCCTCCTGGCCGTGACCCCAGCGCTTCTTCACTTCCTTCAGCGTCACGTAGGTGGGGACGCGGGTGGCGAGGTGGCGGACGGCGTCGGCGGTGCGTTGCGGATCGTGCAGATCGCCACGTTGCAGACCGAAGAGCGCCAGCAGGCGGTCCACGTCGACCCAGCAGGTGTTGGCGTTGTAGTAGGTCAGGGCAAACTCGTCCTCTTCCCGTGGCAGGGCCATGCCTTCGATGATCCGCAGGCGGCCGTTGACCTTGGCGAGACCGCCGCCGTGGTCCTCGATGCGGCGGGTGATGACCTCCCAGCCAAGCGTGGCGTCGGCGGCCTGGAACCAGCCGACCATCGCGGGGTCGGGCGTGGCGCCGAGGGTGTCGATGTTGTGCACCATCAGCGTGCGCAATTGCGGGCGGGCCGCGAGCAGGCGGGCGAGCACGCCGTTTTTCAACAGATTGGGTATCTCAAACCAGTGGCCGACCGGGTGCAGGCATTGCTCGGGCAGATTGTCCGTGTAGTCGGAAGCCTCGCCGGCGTTGCGCGTCCAGTTGGTGAGGGCGGCGCGGATGCTGTCGCGCATCTTCTGTTTCTGCTCGTCGAGCTTTTGCTGGGCGGTCTCCTCCCAGGCGAACTGCAGGTCGCGGACCGTGGGCACGAGGCGCAGGCCGATCGAGCGGCCCGGCGACACCCACACATCGCGGTCAAAGGCGGCGCCAGCGCCGGCGCGCAACATCTGCTCGATGGGGGCGTGGGTGAGATGGCTCGTGGTGAAGATGTGCGGGATCGCCAGGCCGGCGCGGCGGCCTGCCAGACGCGTCTTGGCGATATGCACCTCGATGAAGCTGCGGTGTCGTCCCGCGAACTTGGCGAACGGGTGGAGTCCCTTGACCACGCCGGCTCCCTGCGTCCAGCGGCTGCCCACGCCGGCGGCGTAGGTGACGATGGCGACCTCGCCGCGCCGGAGCGCGGCTTCGCCGGCGAGGCGGGCCTGCTCGTCGAGGCGGCTCGCATCGGTGATTTCTCCGGGGGAAACATCCTCGATGCGCGTGTTCACCGGCAGGCGGTTGTGGGCGAGGCCGATCTGGCCGGTCCGCAGCGCGGTGCGGATCTGTTCGTGTTGCGCGGCGTCGAAGCCGTTTTCCGCCAGCAGTTGCTGGAGACGGGATGTCTCGCCACCGGTGGCGGGCGTCGAGCCGCCGTTTCGTTCCAGCAAGGCGGCCATCACCCCGGCGTAGGCGGGCTGGCTGGCGGCGTGCTGTTTGAACTGGCGCAGGTCACTCCGTTCGCGCGGGGTGAGCTGGTCGTCGGCGCGGCGGAGATACGCCGGCAGGACCGCCTGATAAAAGCCGGGTGGCAGGAGCGCGGCGCCTTCCTTCAACAGGGCGCCGACCGAGCCGTGTTCGTTGATCGTGAAATCATAGACCACCGGATCCATGGCGAACGGCAGGGCGTCCTGCAGCTCGCGCTTCGTGGCCAGCATGATCTCGAGCAGACGTTGCTGCGCCTCGCGCTTGCGCTCGGGGGCAAAGATGAAACCCATGCCGCCGCCGGACATGCCGCCGAGCATCCAGAAGCCCCAGAAGTCGTCGCCGAAAGTCTCGCGGGTGCGCGCGATGATCCGTTCGGTGTACAGATTGCTGACCCACGGGATCATGGTCTGAAGCGGGCCGGTGAAATTGGCGGTCAGGGCCCGGCCGAGGCCGCGCACGTCGCCGGCGGCGAGCAGGCCCAGAATCTCGTCGAGCGTGTCGACCGCCTGGGCGCGGGCCACCCATTCCGCCTCGCTGCGCAGGAGGTATTTCTCGGTGACCATCTCGAGGATGGGGCCGACGTTCTGGGCCATGCCACCGTGGACGAGCACGAGCGAGTCCTGCAGCTTGGCGCGCGCGGCCGGGGAAACCCGGTCCGGCCCCAACAAAGTGTGGTGGGGCAGGAGGCAACCCCGGCTGATGCCAAACTCGGGATCATCGGGGCCCGCCACCGCGCCTTCGATCAGCTTGATGCCGGGCCAGAGCCCGCCGGAGTCCTGCCAGCCGCCGCCGGAGCCACCGATCCATTCGCCGAGGATCGCGCGCGCGGCGACGATGCGACGTTCCGATTCGAGCATGGGTCCGTCGAGGAGCGCGATCTGGCTGGTGGCGCGCATGCAGGCGCCGATGAGGGCGCCGAGCAGATTGGTCGACACGGCCAGCCGCGAACCCTTCGGGATGCGGTTGACGTTGCTGACCAGTTCAAAGCCGCGGCCGGGCCCGAAGATGCGGGCGAGCAGGCCGGCGAGCGAGGTGCCCGAGCGTTCGATGCCCGGGGGCACGATGCCGGAAGCGATGATGGCGGCTTTCAGCAGACCGAGGTGGTCGCGGGCAAAATCGAAGACGTCGTCCAGTTGTTCCAGCCGGGCGTTCGCGCCCAGGTCCACGCTGGTGAGCAAGATCACCGGCTCATCGATGACGCGGAACCAGGCCTCCACCGGCGGACGCGGGGCGGCATCGCGTCCGTGGACGCCGAGGTTCACCGAGATGTTGAGCACGCGGGCGCCCTCCGGAAAATCCATCCCGAGGAAAAAGATGTCGCTCCAGCCGCAGTGCGTGAGGTCCATGCGCACCGGGGTGAGCTCGCGCAACACGGGAAAAGGGGCGGCGGATCCGGCGCGCGCGACCAATTCGGGCCGGACGCGCAACGGTTGGTCCAGCGGGTGGCCGAGCCGGAACATCCACGCGTTGCCGCGGGTGGACCGCACGGTCCGGCGGACCTGGTCGGCGAGGGTCTGGAAGGCGAGGGCGTGGTACGCGTTGGCGAGGGCGCTGGAGATCGTCTCGTTGGGGCCGGGCTCGGCGAGGACGCGTTGGAAGAGGGAGATCGCTTCCTCAAAGCGGCGTTCCAGAAGGAAGTGGTAACCCGCGTAGGGCACCCGGC
>JBDKHE010000671.1:0-3805 GCA_039797805.1 Verrucomicrobiota bacterium | reverse complement strand
CTGTCGTCGCTCGCCAACCGTCTCACGGGCGAGCTGCATACGGGGCGGACCATGCGGTCACTCTACGCGACCGATGCCTCGGAATACCAGGAACTGCCGCTGGCGGTTGCGCTGCCCCGGTCGGAAGCTGACGTGAGCGAGCTGGTCAGGTTTGCCGCCCGCCATCACATCGGCCTGATCCCCCGTGGGGCCGGCACTTCCCTGGCCGGGCAGGTCGTGGGCAGCGGCATTGTGGTCGACGTCGGCCGCCACTTGAACCGCATCCTCGCCACGAATCCCCAGACCCGCCGCGTGCGCGTCCAGCCTGGCGTGGTGCGCAACGAGCTGAATCTCCACCTGAAGCCGCACGGCCTCTTCTTCACGCCCGAAACCTCCACGGCCAACCGCGCCATGATCGGCGGCATGGTCGGCAACAATTCCTGTGGCGCCAACTCCATCGTCTACGGTACCACGCGCGAGCATCTCGTCTCAGTGCGCGGCTTCCTCAGCGATGGTTCCGATGCCACGTTCGGGCCGCTCACGCCCGAGGCCTTTGCCGCCAAGTGCGCCGGCCCCGACTCCCTCGAAACCCGCATCTACTGCACGGTGAGCGATCTCCTCGGAGATGCCGGCAAACGTGAGCTCATCCGCACCCACTTCCCCAAGCCCACGGTCACGCGCCGGAACACCGGCTATGCGCTCGACCGGCTGATGGCGTGCCAGGTCTTCGATCCGGCCTCGGACCAACCGTTCAACCTCTGCCAGCTCATCGCGGGATCCGAAGGGACCCTTTTCCTCGGCGTGGAGTTCGAGCTCAACGTCGAGCCCCTCCCACCGCCCGGCGCGCTTATGTGCGCTCATTTCGCCACCATCGCCGATTCCCTGAAGGCGACGCTGATCGCGATGAAGCACCGGCCCCACGGTTGCGAACTGATCGACCGCCACATCCTGGAGTGCACCAAATCCAACCTGGAACAGTCCAAGAACCGCTTCTTCGTCCAGGGTGACCCCGGCGCTGTCCTGGTGATCGAGATCCGGCGCGACCACCGTGCCGCCATCGAGACCGAGATGGCCGCGATCGAGTCTGAGTGCCGCGCGGCCGGGTTGGGCTATGCGTTTCCCGTGCTCTGGGGCGAAGATTGCGACAAGGTATGGGATCTCCGCCGTGCCGGCCAGGGGCTGATGAACAACGTGGTGGGCGATGCCCAGCCCCGCGAGGTCGTGGAGGACACCGCCGTGGCCGTCGAAGACCTGCCGGCCTATATCGGCGAATTTGAAGCGCTGCTGCGGGACAAGTACGGCATCAGCTGCGTCTACTACGCCCACGCCGGCGCCGGCGAACTCCACACCCGCCCGCTCTTCAACCTCAAGACGCCCGAAGGCCTCGCCATGTTCAGGTCCATCGCGACTGACATCGCCACGCTCGTGAAGAAGTATCGCGGCTCCCTCTCCGGCGAGCACGGCGACGGACGTCTGCGCGGCGAATTCATCCGGTTCATGGTGGGCGATGAGTGCTACGCGCTCATGCGCCACATCAAGGAGACCTTCGACCCCCACGGCGTTTTCAACCCGGGCAAGATCATCGACACACCGCCGATGGACACCTCGCTGCGGCACTCGCCGGACCGGCACGCCACGGAACCGGCCACGATCTTTGATTTCTCCGCCACACGGGGCATTCTCCGGGCGGCGGAAAAATGCACCGGCGTCGGCGAGTGCCGCAAGACCGCGTCGATGGGCGGCACGATGTGTCCGAGCTACATGGCCACCCGCAATGAGGCCGACACCACCCGCGCCCGCGCCAACATGCTGCGGCAGGTGCTCACCCATCCGCGCGACGTGCAGGACCCTTGGGACAGTCCCGAGATCGCCAGCGTCATGGACCTCTGCCTTTCCTGCAAAGGCTGCAAGTCCGAGTGCCCTTCCAATGTGGACGTTACCCGCCTCAAGGCCGAATGGCAGCAGCACTACTACGACACCCACGGCGTGCCGCTGCGCTCGCGTCTGGTCGCGGGCTTCACCGACAGCATGCGCCTGGCCTCGCTGGTACCTGCACTCTACAACTGGGTTGTCACCGCCCCTGATGTCTCGCGTTGGATCAAGGATTTCGCCGGCTTCGCCCGGGGCCGCAGCCTGCCGACGCTGCACCGCACCACGCTCGCCGAGTGGCATGAGCAGCACGCAAACAAAACCGATATCGGTCAGGTCGGGGCATCGCCGGGCGACGCTCGCGGTCGCCGGCAAGCAGCGCCCCGACCCGAAAACCCTTTTCCCAACGGTCGCGTCCACCTCTTCTGCGACGAGTTCACCAATTACAACGACACCCCGGTCGGCATCAAGGCGGTCGAGCTCCTCAATCGCCTCGGCTATGAGGTGATCATTCCGAAACACGTCGAAAGCGGCCGGGCCCACCTGTCGAAAGGTCTCGTGCGCGCCGCCAAGCAGTTCGCCACGCGCAACGTGGAGCTGCTGCGCGATGTGATCACGGCCGAGGCCCCGCTCATCGGCATCGAACCTTCCGCCATCCTCGGCTTCCGCGACGAATACCCCGATCTGGTCCCGGCCGGTTTGCAGACCGCCGCCCGCACCCTCGCCAAGCACGCCTTGTTGATCGACGAGTTCATCGCCCGCGAGATCGACGCCGGACGTATCCGGCGGGAACAGTTCGGCGCCTCCAGCCGCACCATCCGGCTGCATGGCCACTGCCACCAAAAATCGCTGGCCTCCCTCAAGCCCACGGTCCGGATGCTCGAGCTCCCGGCCGGACATCAGGTCCAGGTCATCCCCTCGGGCTGTTGCGGCATGGCAGGCTCTTTCGGCTACGAGGAAGAGCATTTTGCCCTCTCCCAGCAAATCGGCGAACTCGTCCTGTTTCCGGCCGTCCGCAGCGCCCCGGCGAACACGATCATCGCCGCCCCGGGCACGAGCTGCCGGCACCAGATCAAGGACGGCACCGACCGCGTGGCCGTGCACCCGGTCGAGATCTTGCACGCAGCAATGCTGTAGGATCCGTCTCCGTCTGGCTGGTGTCTCAGCTGGCCGGTGAAAGTCAGGTGCTACCCCACATGAACGCCGGGCTGGCATCCGCTCTGCTCTCCCGTATGCTTCCCTCATGCCTCTCAACCGCTTCTCCGTCCCGCCGCTCCACACCGTCACCCGTTCCCTCGCCGCCGTGGCCATGGGCCGCGAGGCGCCCGATCTCGTGCTGACCGGGGCCCGCGTGCTTTCCACTTTCACCGAACGCATCCACGCCGACCGCGAGATCTGGATCAAGTCCGGCCGCATCGCGGTCGTGAAGCCCGCCGGCACCTTCAAACCGGCCAAGGGCGGCAAAACCAAGATCGTCGATGTGCAGGGCGGCATCCTCGCTCCCGGATTGGTGGACCCTCATATCCATATCGAGAGTTCCATGATGACGGCCTGCGCCTACGCCGAAGGCGCGCTGCTCAACGGCACCACGACGATTTTCTGCGACAGCCACGAGATCGGCAACGTCTGCGACGCCGCCGGCATCGAATGGATGCTGCGCGACGCGCGCCAGGCCCCGCTCAACATTTTTCTCACGGTACCGAGCACCGTGCCGGCCACCTCCAAGCATTTCGAGACCGCCGGCGGCGACCTCACCCCCGCGAAGATCGGCAAGCTCTTCGACCAATGGCCCGAGGCCGTCGCACTCGGCGAAAAAATGGACTTCGTGCAGGTCGCCATGGGTGACAAGCGCAGCCATGCCGTGCTCGCGGAGGCCATCAAGCGCGGGCTGCCGGTGTGCGGACACATCTACGGGCGGGAATTCGTCGCCGCCGGTGCCGCCAGCGGCATCAACGAC
>JBDKHE010000670.1:0-4812 GCA_039797805.1 Verrucomicrobiota bacterium | reverse complement strand
AGGACACGCCCCGCTCGGTCACCCTTCTCGAAAGCACCCTGATCGACCTTTATGGCATCCAGACCGTCAACGATTTCGTCGCCGTCACCGCCGGCACCTTCACGGGCAACTACTTTGGCGTACCCGGGGCGCTCGACGTGCGTGGCGAGCGCGCGGACAACTTTTTCCGCGGCTTCCGTCGCATTGAGAACCGCGGCAATTTTCCCACGCCGGTCGCGGGCACCGATTATGTGGAGATCATCAAGGGCCCGCCTCCGCCCGTGTACGGCGGTGGCAAGGTCGGCGGCATCCTGAATTTCATCCCGAAATCCGCGAAGAGCAAGACCACCAAGTTCATCGACAAGCCGGTCGGCATCACCACGGCGACGGTCGGTACCTACGGCAAGAAAGTCGGCAGCATTGAATACGGCACCCCGTTTACCCTGCTGGGCAAACGCTCCGGCGCCTACGCGTTTCTCGAATCGGAGGACTCCGGGAGTTACTACCACGACATCTACAACAAGGACACCCTCTTCCAACTCGCCGTCGACACTGAGCTCTCGGACAGCGTTCTGCTCGAGTACGGCGGCATGGCGCAATGGGCCAAACTGAACCAGAGCCTCGGCTGGAATCGTGTGACCCAGGCCATGATCGATGGTGACGGCACCTATCTCGCCGGCCGGCCCGGTCTCAACCTCGACACCAATGGCAACGGCTTCCTCAGCCCTTCCGAAGTCGGTGCCTACGCGCTGGAGCAGTTCGCTTTCGCGAACCCGTTCCCTTACGGCGCGCTCAGCGCCAGCCAGCAGGCGGCCTTCGCGCTCGATCCCAGCACGGTCAAGACCGTCAAGCTCAGCCACCACCAGGTCCAGGCGGAGTCGATCGATTTTTCCAAGACCGACGCACTCACCGGCTTCTTCGACATCACCAAGACCTACGGCCCCGATGCCTCCCTGAAGAACCAGTCGTTCTACGACTCGATGAACCATACCAAGTACTCGAGCTATGGCTTCACCGCCGACTACACGGATGTTGTTTTCGAGAACAAAACCACGCTGCACTACAAGTTCGAGCCGGCCAAGGACACGGTGATGGACACCATCTCCGGCATTTCCTACCGCTACACCAGCGGTGACGAACGGGAATCCCGGGGTCGCGGTTATCAGGTGCTCGACCGGCGCGACATCTCCTACGGCGCCACCGGCAATGATCGATTTGAGGGCGCCCATACCGGCACCGGCAACGTGCCGTACAACTGGCGCCAGATCGGCAGGTCCTCCAACTTCGGCATCTTCGGTCTGCTCGATACAACCTGGGAACAAAAGTTCAGCCTGATTCTCAGTGCCCGGTGGGACAACTACAAGGCCACCACCAACGGCACCGACCTTGGCGGGGTCTTCGCCAAGGTGACCGATTCCCAGGACGCCTTCACCTACAACGCCAGTCTCAGCTACAAGGCCCCGTGCGGTCTCACGCCTTATTTCACCTATGCCGAGTCCAGCTACGTCGAACTCGGCCAGGGCGGCATGATCGATCGTCTCAACCTCGAGGGCGGCACCTGGCTGCAGGATTCCAAGATCACCGAGGCCGGAGTGAAGGGCACCCTGCTCGACAACCGGCTCTACGCCACGCTCGCCTGGTATGAGCAGCAAAAAACCGCCTTCAACTCCCAGGCCGGCAGCTTCGACCGCTACAAGTCCAAGGGCCTCGAATTCGAAGCCCGGTACGCGCCGACGAAGAGCCTCAGCTTCACGGCCGCGGCGACCTGGCAGAAAACGACTTTGCTGAATTCACCCTTCTTCCTCGGCGTCACCCCGTCGTATCTCGGTCTCGATCCGGTGAAGTCTTACGGCGGCCGTTACGTCGCCGTGGGCGGACTGATCGGCGTGCCCACCAACCTGGAGACGCCAACCCCCCGCAAGGTGTTCTCCGTCGGCGGCACCTACACCAGTGCCTCCGGCTGGGGTGCTTCGCTCGGTGGCTCGTACGTTTCCTCGATGTACGCCGGTTATCTCCAGCAGATCCGCCTGCCTTCCTATTTCGTGACCCGAGCGGCGCTTTTCTACCACAAGGGCCCCTGGTCGCTGCGACTCAACGCCACCAACATTCTCGACGAAAAATACTACACCCCGCAGTTCCTATTCTGGGACACTTTCATCAGCCCCAGCGTGGGACCGACCGCCGAACTCAGCGTCGCCTACAAATGGTAGCCTGATCTCCCTCCCGGCTCCCCTGCGGCCCCGCACGGCCGCCGCGGAGCCGGTCCGTCCGGCCCGCAAACTGCTACTCGCCCTCACCCATGCCCCCCGTCAACGACCCCGCCACCCTTGCCGAGATCGCCACCCTGCACGACGCCTACGAAAAGGCTCTCGCGGCCAACGATATCGCCGCGCTCGGTCGGTTCTTCTGGGATTCCCCCGACGTGACCCGGTATGGCGTGGCCGAGCACCTTTATGGCGCGGAGGCCATCAGGTCCTACCGCCAGTCCAACGAGGTCGTCGTCACCGGTCGGAAACGGCTGCGCCGCCACATCACCGCGTTTGGCGCCGACTGCGCGGTGGTCATGTCCGAATTCTCGCAGTCTGTCCGCGGCAAGGCCGGACATTGCCGCCAGTCACAGACCTGGATTCGTTTTCCCGACGCCGGCTGGCGGATCGTCGCCGCCCACGTCTCGCTGGCCCAGGCCACCAACGAGAGCACTTGGTCCGCCTATGCGGACCAGACCGCCGCCGCGCTGGCCTTGGCGCTCGCCCCTGACCACCGCCCGGGCGTGATCCAAAACCTCGAACGGGCCGCCAGTATCGCGGCTCCGTTGCTCGCCCATGCCCTCCCGCCCGCAACCGAACCGGCCCCGGTTTTCTCCGCATGAGTTTTGACGCCGTCAACGCCACTGCGCACGAAGTCGCCGCCGCCGTGCGCGGACGCCGCACGACCGCCCGCGAGGTCACGCAGGCCCACCTCGCCCGCATCGCGAAAACCCATGCCCAACTCAACGCGTTCACCACCGTCACCGCCACGCGCGCCCTCGCCGAGGCAGATGCGGTCGATGCCTCCGTGGCCGACGGCCAGGATCCCGGGTCGCTCGCGGGCGTTCCTTACGCGGTCAAAAACCTTTTTGACCTCGCCGGTGTCGTCACGACCGCCGGTTCCAAAATCAACCGCGACAATCCGCCCGCCTTCCGCGACGCCACCGCGGTTGCCCGCCTGCAGGCCGCGGGGGCGGTCTGCTTAGGCGCCCTCAACATGGGCGAGTACGCCTACGACTTCACCAATGAGAACTGCCACGACGGCAACGTGCGCAACCCGCGTGACCTTGCCCGGTCGGCCGGCGGTTCCTCCGGCGGCTCCGGGGCCGCGGTGGCCGCGGGACTCGTCGCCTTCGCCCTCGGCACCGACACCAACGGCTCGATCCGCGTGCCGTCATCTTTCTGTGGCATTTGGGGCCTGAAACCCACCTATGGCCGCCTTTCGCGTGGCGGCAGTTTTCCCTTTGTCGACAGTCTCGATCATATCGGGCCCTTCGCCCGCTCCGTCGGCGATCTTGCGGTTACCTATGACGTCATGCAGGGCCCCGACTCGCTCGACGCCGCCTGTACCTCCAGACCGACTGCCGCGGCCACCCCTCATCTTGACGACGGACTTGCCGGTCTCCGCGTGGCGGTGCTTGGCGGCTATTTCGGCCAAGGCGGAGAACCCTGCGTTCATGCGGCCGTCGACACGGTCGCGAGCGCGCTCGGCGTCACGCAACGCCTGGAACTGCCGGTCCCGGAACTCGCCCGCGCCGCCGCCTACCTGATCACGGCCACCGAGGGAGGTCGCCTACACCTCGACCGTTTGCGCACCCGCGCGGCGGACTTCGATCCGCCCATCCGCGACCGGTTGCTGGCCGGCGCCCTGACGCCTGCCGCCTGGTATCTGCAGGCGCAGAAATTTCGCCGCTGGTGGCAGGATCAGGTGCGGGAGGTTTTCCGGCACGTCGATGTCCTGCTGGCTCCCGCGACCCCGATCGCTGCGCCGCTTTTCGGACAGAATACTTTTGTGTTCGGAGGCCGAGAGGTGCCCCTGCGCGCGAGTATCGGTCTTTTCACCCAGCCGATCTCCTTCATCGGCCTGCCGGTCGTCGCCGCTCCGGTGCACTCGGTCGGCCCGCTGCCCGTCGCGGTGCAGCTCATTGGTGCGCCCTGGAGCGAAACGGCTTTGCTGCGCGTCGCCCGCGTGCTCGAACAAGCCGGCGTCTGCGCCGCCCCCATCGCGTGTCCTTCGCCATGAAACCCACCTGCACTCTCGCCCTCGCGGCCGAACCCTACGCCTTTGCGTTCAACCCGTCGGCTTGCGCGCTGCTCATCATCGACATGCAGCGGGACTTTCTCGAACCGGGTGGCTTCGGTGCCTTGCTGGGCAACGATGTGTCGATGTTGCGCCGGACCATCGCCCCCAACCAGGCGTTGCTCGCCGCGTGGCGCGCCGCCCGTCTCCCCGTCCTGCACACGCGTGAAGGCCACGAGCCGGGTCTGTCCGACCTGCCTCCTTCCAAGAAAATCCGGGGCCGCGGCCCGGCCTGCATCGGTGATCCCGGTCCGATGGGTCGCATCCTCGTCCGCGGGGAACCCGGTCATGCCATCATTCCCGAACTGGCTCCGCTGCCGGGTGAGGTCGTTATCGACAAGCCCGGGAAAGGAGCCTTCTGGTCCACCGACCTCCACGCGATTCTGCAGGCGAAACATATCCGCCAACTGGTTGTAACCGGCGTCACCACCGAGGTCTGCGTGCACACCACCGTGCGCGAGGCCAACGACCGCGGCTACGACTGTCTCGTCCTGGCGGACTGCACGG
>JBDKHE010000669.1:0-3565 GCA_039797805.1 Verrucomicrobiota bacterium | reverse complement strand
TGACTTCGCACGGCTCCAAGGAACACCGTTTCTCCCTGGATTTTGGTTCGATTCGCTTTGAAGTGCTTGACCCGGCGGTACTGCGCAAGCTTCTCGACGACTCGGGCATCAAACGTCGTGTTGTCGTTGTTTCCTCGTGCTATTCCGGTGGTTTCGTCAAACCCCTTGAGGATGCGAACACGCTGGTCATCACTGCGTCGGCACCAGACAAGACGTCCTACGGGTGCAGTAACGAGGCGGATTTTACTTTCTTCGGCAAAGCCTACTTTGAAGATGGATTACGCAAGACCGACTCATTTGTCGAAGCGTTCAACATCGCACGGCCACTGATATCAGTTCGCGAAGCTCGAGACGGCTATGAGCCTGCGCAACCGATGATAAGCATTGGCACCGAGATTCGGGATGCGCTCGATCAATATGCAGAGCAAGAACGGCATGCCTTGCAACGGTCATCAGCCGCCCGAGTTGAAACCAACTCGACAGTTCAACCCAATCAATCTCAACAAAGGTGTTCATCATGCCCGTAGCCAGGTCAATTCTCCTTTTTTGCCTCAAATGCGTCGTTTTCTCGGCCATTTTCTGGACGATGTGGACGACTGTCATTCGCCCGATTACGACACCAGACCAAACCAGCAACAACAATGCAGGCTCTCAGGATGCTCAAGCCAAGGCGCAAATGGATGCGTATGAAAAGCAGGTCGAACGAGCCAATCGACAACTCGACGTTGCCGAGGACCAACAAAGACGGACGGATTTATTCCTTTCCGCTCAAGAGGAAAATCTCAAGCGCATGGATGCCATCTTGAAAGAGTGGGAGAAACAGACTGGCCTGAGAAAGTAGCGCTCGCGAAGTGATCCACCGAGTCCGAGACACGCGGCTTCCCGGCGAACAAGATTTTCAATCCCACACCACCTGATCGAATAGCGACCTCAAGCGCTGTCCTCGCTCCGCATTCACTTGCTCGAACCAGGAAATACGCCCTCGCAGATGAGCGCGGAAATCCGGGACTCCGGAGCGGTTTTGACTCTCCGGACCATGGCGGCAGCAGTTGGTGAGGATGGCCTTGAGGGTGTCGTACTCCCGCCGGGGCAAATTCAGCCGTTCATTTACCACCAGCCCGGTAATTCGCTGGCAGGTGGAAATCGGGGCAATCCGGGTCTTCCGCCAGTGGGGAATGAACCCTTCCTCCAGAATAATCTCCTGAGCCATGGTCAAAATACGCCGCCCCTGAGCAAAGCTCCCATTCGCGCAGGAGAACACCAGGTCATCCACGTAACGGCTGTATCGGGCATGGCTTTCCTTGGCCGCGCCGGCCAGGCGCAGATCCAGTCGGTAGGCGCAAAGATTGGCCAAAGCCGGTGATGTCGGCGCCCCTTGAGGCAGGTGTCGCCCCATGAATTGCCGCGCCCACTCCCGGCGGCGGCGACGTTCCTCCGGACTCGGGTATTCCTCCTGGGGGACTTCGCTGAGAACCCCGGCGGGAGTACGGTGGGTGGTCAGTCCGGTGAGGTAACGAGCAACCGCCAAAGGATAGCCCAGAGCCCTGAACATGGCGTGAACGCGGGCACCGGGAATGCTGGCGAAGAAATCCCGCAGGTCCAGCTTGAGCACGATGGATGACGCACAATGAAGACGGGCATTACTCAGCACCGATCGCCCGCGCACGCAGCCATGAGCCGCTTCGTGCACCGGAACCCGATCGAGAATGCCGCGCAGAATGCGGCGCTGTATCAAGCGCAGGTTCTCCTTGGGGGCCTCGATCAGACGTACGCCACCGCGCGCCTTTGCCATCCAGCGATGGTGGTAGTGATTCAGCTTGGGGGTGCGAGAGCTGCTATCCCAGGAGGTCGTATCAGCGTACCAGTCAAGCATGGTCGGCGATATCTCCAGCCAGTTGGCCAGATCTCCAGGCGTTGCAAGAGAGGGTAACGCGACCCCAGCCAACGGTCCGGGAGGACAGCCCATGGGCGCATGAAACGGAAAGTAAGCTCGCACCCGAGGTACTTCTTCCGAGGATTCAAAAGCAGCCAGAAATCGGGGAAAGGCAAGAATGAGTGTAACGACGCGATCATGCTGCTCAGGCGACCACGACTCACCCACCGCCGGACCAAGTTCAAAATGGACATGCAGAGCAAGCGGAACAAGCCAGGGCCATGGACGCCCCAACGCCACCGCACCCCGCTCCCGCATGGCAGCCGGGCTACCTTCCCCCGCTAGAAAAGCCCGCGCCAACGCTTCGGCAACCGGGCGAATCATCTTCAGAGGACATGTCGGGCTGTCAGGAGTCTCTTCCATTGGAGCACAGGCGGCATCAGTTCAAGAAAAGTGGCGCCCTCTCCAGCCTGTCGTGTGACGCCTGAGCTCGACACGCCGCAGGCGTGGGCCGCTCAGGCAACGAAAAGCAAACTACCGAAATATCCCCAGGGTAACCCTGGAGTGGCCAGGCGATCTTCAGCCCGAACCCGCCTGGAGAGGCGCACCACGGGCAGAGACTAATGCGAGAGTGTGACCGGGGTCAAATTCGATTAAGGCTTTGGTGGCTGAGTTGTGGCCTGCGGCTAAAGCACAACCTGGCTGCTTGCTTACAACGCCGGCCTCACCAGCCGCCCACCCCGCGACGCGAGGATCAGACCACTCCTGCCCGCTCCAGCATGGCGTGCAACAGCACATTGCATCCGGCCGTTATGTGCTCAGGCGAAGCATCCTCGATCTCGTTGTGGCTGATGCCGTCCTTGCAGGGAATGAAGATCATGCCCGCCTGCGTTAGCCGAGCCATATAGACCGCGTCATGTCCGGCGCCCGAGACGGCGGGCATCGATGAGTAACCGAGCTTGTCGGCTGCACGCGCCACGGCGCCAATGCAGTCCGGGTGGAAGGGTTGTGCGGGGTAGTGGGAGACGAGTTCGATCTTGATATCGAGTCCACTTTCGGCGGCGAGCGCGGCGGCGTAGTTGCGGATCTCGGCGTCCATCTCGTCCACCAGCGCGTCCGTCGAATTGCGCAGGTCGATAGAGAACTTTACCCGCCCCGGTATCACGTTACGGCTGTTCGGATGCACCTGCACCATGCCGACGGTGCCGCGGCCGTGCGGCTGGAAGCGATTGGCCAGCGCCACCACCTCCTGCATCAGCCGCGTGGACACCTGCAGGGCGTCCTTGCGCAGGCCCATCGGCGTGGGGCCTGCGTGCGCTTCCATGCCGGTGACGGTGCAGTCGTACCAGCGAATGCCGAGCACGGCCTGCACGACGCCGATAGTCTTTTCGTTGTCTTCCAGCACCGGCCCCTGTTCGATGTGCGCTTCGAAGTACGCGCCAATCGGGTGATCCCCGGGTTCCTGCGCGCCGATGTAGTCGATCTTCGCCAGTTCGTCCTTGACGCTTTTGCCATCGACATCGACCGCCGCATAGGCGTGTTCCAGCGTGAAGGCCTTGGCGAATACGCCGGAGCCCATCATCACCGGCACGAAACGCGAGCCTTCCTCATTGGTCCAGAAGGCCACTTCGATCGGCGCCTCGGTCTCGATGCCATGCTCATTGAGCGTGCGCACCACTTCTAGGCCAGCCA
>JBDKHE010000668.1:0-3782 GCA_039797805.1 Verrucomicrobiota bacterium | reverse complement strand
GTGGCGGCCGGCAGCAAACTTTGATGGATGGGAGACGGACCCCGGGCGTGGGCGATATTAAAGGTCAACAAACGCAGGCGGGCCATAGGGATAGACCAAATTCACCCGACCCTGCTCCCGCAACGGCAAAACTGCGGGAGAAAGGTTGACAGCCGCTCCCGCGGTCAGGATGTTCGACGCTCTCTATTTTACGGCGGTCATAGCTCAGTTGGTTAGAGCACAAGATTGTGAATCTTGGGGTCGCGGGTTCGAGTCCCGTTGGCCGCCCCATTTTTGGCCGGAGGTTGCCTGGCCTGAGTCGCGAAAAACCGACCGGCACGCGAGCCTCCGCCTGACATCCGGCGGAATTCGAAGTTGGATTTTTCGCCGTCTCCATGTGCGGGGCTAATCGTTGTAACATTTGTGAAAATTCGCCTCGCCTCACCCTGTCCGGAGGCTATCGATTTTCGACCATGTTCTCCCTCAAGAAGCTCCTCGGCAAAGAAGAGAAGTTTTACGACCTGCTGGAGGCCAGTGCGGATGAATCCAAGGCCAGCGTCAGCCTGCTGGCCAAGATCCTGTCCTCCGACAGCCCGGCCCAAGCCTCCAGCATCCACGACATCATCCAGAGTCGTCGCAAGGACAAGCGCATCACCCAACAGATCACCGAGGAGCTCTGCCGGACCTTTGTCACTCCGCTGGAGCGCGAGGACATCGAGGCCCTTTCGCTGGCCCTTTATCGCATCCCCAAGACCGTCGAGAAGCTCGTCGAGCGCATCACCATCTGCCCGGCCCGGGTGCCGCGCAGCTCCCTCCAGCGTCAGATCGTGCTCCTCGAGGAGGCGGTCAATTCGGTGGAATTCATGGTCAAGCAGCTGCGCAGCGGCACCCAGGTCGATCGCATCGCCGATGCCAACAACCGCCTGCAATTCGCCGAAGGCGAGGCCGACAAGGTCATGCTCGCCCTGGTCAAGGACCTCTACAACGGGCCGCACGACGCCAAGGAGATGGTCATTCTCATGGAACTCTATGACCTGATCGAAGCCGCGATCGATCGCTGCCGGGATGCCGGGCAGGTCGTGTTCATGATCATGCTCAAGTATTCCTGAGTCCGTCACCCGACGCATAACCGACCCGGGTCATGACATTTTTCCTGATCGTTCTCCTGACGGCGCTGGTCTTCGAGTACATCAACGGCTTCCACGACGCGGCTAACGCCATCGCGACAGTCGTCTCCACCAAGGTCCTGACCCCGCGACAGGCCATCGCCCTGGCGGCCTTTTTCAATCTGATCGGCGCGCTCGCCGGCACCGCCGTGGCCAAGACCATCAGCGGGGGCCTGGTCAACTCCGACGTCGTCACCCTGGTCACGATCTTTTGTGCCCTGATCGCCGCCATTATCTGGAACCTGATCACCTGGTGGCTTGGCCTGCCCTCCAGTTCCAGCCACGCCCTCATCGGCGGCTTGTGCGGCGCCGCCCTCGCCACAGGCGGCGGCAATTGGGGCGTGCTGATCTGGTCCAGCCATGACGCCAAGGGCCACGCCATCGGCCTGTGGCCCAAGGTCGTCCTCCCGATGTTCACTTCCCCCATCATCGGTTTCCTCGCCGGCGGTGCGCTCATGTACCTTATTTTGATCTGCGTTCAAAAACTGACGCCCCGCACGGTCAACTCCGTCTTCGGCAAGCTCCAGCTGGTGAGCGCCGCGTTCATGGGCTACGGCCACGGCAAGAACGATGCCCAGAAGACGATGGGCATCATCACGCTGGCCCTGTTCACCGGCACGGCCGCCGGCGCCTTCAAGGATGTGCCGGAGTGGGCGACGTTTCTGCGGGTGGAGGAATTCAAGGACATCCCCACCTGGGTCGTGGTCGCCTGCGCCCTGACCATGGCGGCCGGCACCGCCGCCGGTGGCTGGCGGATCATCCGCACCATGGGCCACAAGATGGTCAAACTCCAACCCGTGCACGGTTTCGCCGCCGAAACGACCGCCGCCGCGATCATCGACGGCGCGTCGATGCTGGGCATTCCCCTTTCCACCACGCACGTGATTTCCACCTCCATCATGGGCGTGGGAGCGGCGAAGCGCTTCGGCGCGGTCAAGTGGGGCGTGGTTGAGCGCATTGTCTGGGCCTGGATCTTCACCATCCCCGTGTGCGCCCTGCTCGGCTTCCTGGCTTACTATGCCTGCAGTCAGTTTGGCATGCGCTGAGTCACCTCACGCGGGCAGATTGTGCGTTTGACGCCCAGGCTCAGCCTGTGAATCTGGAGGGATATTCCCCATGAGCACACCCATGCAAGGCGTCTACATCGGCACCGACAGCGGCGCCACCACCTCCAAGACCGGCGGCGTTTGGGCCGACGGTACCCTCATCTCGGCCAAGCTCCGACAGAGCTCGACCAACTCCCAGGCCGGCACGGCTGCCGTCGTCAAGGGTTGGGTGGATGGCGTCGTGGGATTCCTCACCGACAATAACATTGCCTGGGATCAGGTACGCGGCGTCGGCCTGGCCATCCCCGGTCCCTACCTCGGCTACGGCATCATGGGCCAGCCGACCAATCTGCCAAAGAGCTTTAACGGTTGGAATTTTCACGCCGACTACGCCGCTGCCCTGGCCACGGCCGCCGGCCGGCCGGTCCCGCTCATCGCCGGTAACGACGGCAACTACGGCGGCGTGGGCGAGGCCCAGCGCGTGCGCGGCGCCACCCGCGCCACCGTTCTCATGCTGGCGCCCGGATCCGGTCTTGGTGTCGCCTACGTCGACGCCAACGGCCTGCCGCTCGAGGGCGACACCCTCAACGGCATGGAGGGCGGACACATGCCTGCGGTCCTTCAGTTGCTCGGCGGCATGAAGCCGCTCAAGTGCGGTTGCGGACGCGACTGGGGCTGCATCGAGCCCTACACCACCATTTCCGGACTGCCCCAGCTGTTGGAGGAGTTCCTGCCCAAGCACCCCACCCATCCATTCCACACCTCACCGGCACCGATCAAGGAGAAGGCCTTTTCCCTGCGCACGCTGGCCCAAAAGGGCGACCAACTGGCGATCGATATCTTCGACTTCCAGGCCAAGGCGCTGGGCATTCACATGGCTTCCCTCCTCACCGCCGTGGATGCAGAGTACGTGGTGATCGGTGGCGGGCTCATCGACCCCGAGGCCACGACCCCGGAGTTCCGCGAGCGCTACCTGCGCATCATCCGGGAGTCCGCCCAGCCCTACCTCTGGACCCAGCAGCGCGAAAAGCTCAAGGTCGTGCCCGCCACCCTCGGCGAGCTTTCCCAGGCCATTGGCGCCGCACTCGTGGCCCTTTACTCCGACAAGACCCGGGGCTGACCCCGGGGCATCCGTCGCCGGGGGCAGGCCCCCGGCACACGGGTGATTTACATCGGCGGATTGGTTTCCAGCACCGGTGCCGCCCCTTTCGCGAAATTGCTGTGCCGGATGTCCTGGCCGCCGGCCAGAAACACCATTTCCTCGGCAATGTTGACCGCATGGTCCGCAATGCGCTCCACCGACTTCGAGATGAACATCAGCTCCAGGGAACGGGCGATGGTGTCGGGATTCTCAATCATGTAACTCGTCAGCCGGCGGTACACCAGCCGGTTAAGGTTATCGACTTCGGAGTCGCGCCGGATGACGCCGACCGCCTTTTGCTGGTCCTCCTGGACAAAGCAGTCGAGCGCGTCCCGCAGCATTTCCAGCGCGATGTTCGACATGCGTGGCAGGTCGGCATACAGCTCGATCTTCGGCTCGATGGCGAGCTTGCGGGCCCGGCGGGCAATGCTGGTCGCCTCGTCGCCCACG
>JBDKHE010000667.1:0-3078 GCA_039797805.1 Verrucomicrobiota bacterium | reverse complement strand
CGAATATCTCCTGCGGCCAAAGACCGCTCCACCCGCCCAACCGCGCCGCGATCTGGACGGGAGTCGCCGCCGCATGGAGCCGGAGCAACGGGTCTCCCGTCGGCTGCCAATGCTCAATCGCGACGAAAACCAGCCCCAACAAGACCCCCACCCAATAGACGGGCATGATTCGCCTCACTCTCCGCGAGAAATAGTCCCTCCAACGAAGCGTCGCCGTCTTCCGGCCCAGACCCCATTCGAAAGGATGGTGCACACAAAATCCGCTCAAGACAAAGAAGCAGATGAGAGCCGGGTGCTGTCCTCCGGTTGGCCAGGTGAGTTTGATGAAAACCTGATAGATGCCGTTCAGACCCTCGTGCACGAATGTTTGCACCGCCCCGACCGGGGAAAAATGGGACCACAGCGGCCAATGGTTGAGGAAAACAGTCAGGGCGCAGACACCACGGAAAACATCCAACGACCAATAGCGTGGAGGACGATCATCGGACGGCTCTCTGGTCACGCTCGGAGGACACACAGAAATCCCCCTGGCTTCAAGATCCGAGACAATCTTTCTCAGGTAAACTCGGCAAGGAACGGGTGCGGCAGGACAAGGGATGCGCAGCCACCCGATGCGGTGAAGGTTAGAGTATTCCCATCATGGTGTCTCCACGCAACACCGTCACTCCAACGGTAGAACCTGCCCTCGAGCTGGTTCGCAAATACAACATTCCCGGACCGCGCTACACGTCGTACCCGACGGCACCGCAGTTCTCGCCGGAGGTAGACAAGGCCTCCCTGCTGGCGGAAATCGCCCGCGACAACGCGGACCCGAACCGGCCGCTGTCCCTTTACTTCCATCTGCCGTTCTGTGAATCGCTTTGCTGGTACTGCGGTTGCAACACCGTCATCACGCGGCGCCTCTCGTCTGCCGGCGAATACGTCGACCTGCTCTGCAAGGAGCTCGCCCTCACCCAGCCACTGGTCAACCGGGCGCGCCCGGTCACGCAACTGCACTTCGGCGGCGGCACGCCCACCTTCCTGCCGCCGGCCGAGATTGACCGGCTTGGCCGCGCCATTCATGCGGTTTTCAATTTCGCGCCTGATGCCGAGATTTCCGTGGAGATCGATCCCCGCCGCCTCACCAAGGAGCACGTCGAAGCCTACCGCCGCCTGGGTTGCAACCGCGCCTCGCTCGGCGTGCAGGACACCAACCCGGAGGTCCAAGTGGCGATTCATCGCTGGCAACCTCTGTCGCAAACCGCCCAGGCCATCACCTGGTTGCGGGATGCGGGGTACGATTCGGTGAGCGTTGACCTGATCTACGGGCTGCCTCTGCAAACGCCCGAATCCTTTGCTCGCACGCTCGACGAGATCATCGCGCTCAATCCCGACCGGCTGGCCGTTTTCAGCTACGCCCACGTGCCGTGGCTCAAGCCGGCCCAGAAAATCTTCGACGACCGGCAGCAACTGCCGTCCACCGAGGCGAAACTCGCGATGCTGACCGCGGCGGCCCGCGCCCTCACGGCCGCGGGGTATGTACACATCGGCATGGACCACTTTGCCCGGCCCGACGACGAACTCGCGATCGCCCACCACGACGGCACGCTCTACCGCAACTTCCAAGGATACACGACCCGGGCCGGCGCCTCGCTCTACGGGTTCGGCATGTCGTCTATTTCGCAAACCGACGGCTCTTTCCGTCAGAATTTCAAGGATCTCGAGGAATACACCGCCACGCTAAACCGGGGTGCATTGCCGATTGAACGCGGCTGCCTACTTACAACCGAGGACCGCAATCGGCGGACCCTGATCATGGACATCATGTGCCGCAACCGGATCGATTTCGCCTCACTCTCCCGTCGGCTCGGGTTTGACGTGGAGAAGGCTTACGGAACCGAGCTCGCCACTTTGTCCGACCTGGCGGCAGACGGACTCATCCAGCTCGACTCCGCCGGGATCTCGATCACCCCCACCGGGGAGCTCTTCCGCCGCATCATCGCAATGAGATTCGATGCCTACCTCGACCGCGGGCCAAAGAGATTCTCCCGCACCGTCTGATCGGATTCCCCGCAGCTTCATGCCGTATCGCATCGCCAAGACCCTGACCTTCGAAAGCGGTCACCTCCTCAGCAAACATCGCGGTCGCTGCCGTTTTCCGCACGGCCACAGCCGCACGGTGGAAATCGTCCTGGAATCCGACCAGCTCGATGCGAACGACATGGTTTGTGACTTCAAGGCCGTCAAACGTGCCATGGAGGCTTTCCTAGACCGATGGGATCATGCTTTGTGCGTGAACACGAACGATCCTGAGTTCGATCATCTGAACCGCACCTATGGCGAACGGATCGTGGCATTCCAGGCGACGGATCCCACCACCGAAGTGATGGCGCGCACCATCCACGATGCCTTGCAGGAATCGCTGAAAACCGCGGCCCTCGATCCTGCGGCGGAGTATCCTGTGCCCCGCGATATTCGGATCAATCGGGTTCGCGTGAGCGAAACGGCGACCAGTTGGGCGGAATACTCGACTTGAGACCAGCCGCCGGATTCAGGGAATCTTCAACTCCATGCCGACCTTCAGGTCTGACTCGTTTTTCATGACCCCTTTGTTGGCCGCGTAGATGTCCCGCCACTTGGCGCGATTGTTATAGTACTGCAGAGCGAGCTTGGAGAGCGTATCGCCCGGCCGGATGACATGCTTGCGCGCAGCCGGGGTAGCAGGTGGCGAGGCCGGTGAGGGCGACGGCCGGGTTGTCGTCACCGTGGGCGGAGGGCTGGCCCGGGCAGCTGGGGGCGCCGAGCGTGTTCTGACCGTGGGCACCGTCTCGACAGAGAAACTAATCGTGTTGTTGCTGTTCGTGGCAGCGGTGGGTGCGGAAACCGGCGCCGAACTCTCCGCGATAGGTACCGGAATATTTCGCGCCGCCCGGGCATCAGCGAGCTGCTGTTTCAGGGTGTCATTCTCCTGCTTCAGCTTGTCGAGGGCGGCAACAAGGTCGACCCGCTGGGCCTGGTTCTCCAGCGGCTGGGCCGGAATGGTGCGGGCAAATTCGCGGATCGCTGCGTCGATCCGCTGACGGACGAGCGGCGCCTGGG
>JBDKHE010000666.1:0-3042 GCA_039797805.1 Verrucomicrobiota bacterium | reverse complement strand
CGCGGCGGCTGTCAAACAAGGCGGTCATGCCCCGGGGCGGAGGGGGAATGACTTCATGCGCGCCGAATCGAACATAGCGGGCCAGGAGTTTGCCATCAGGTGCGAATACGGCGGCAGCGGCGATCTGGGCATCAACCCCAAGGGCGCCCAGTTGCAGGTCGGTCGCCTCCGGATTCTGCTCCAACAAGGGAGCCAGGTTGCCCGACATAAGAAACTGGGTCTTCTCCAGGCGGGACTGGACCTCGGCGTTAAACTGGCGGGTATCGTAAAGATACAACCCGACGAGTGCGAGTGACAGAGTCACACCGCAGATCATCAGGATGAACAGGGTTAGCTGCCAGCGGAACGAAAGGCTTTTCACAATGGGTAAGGCAACGTTGTTAATCCTGCGCATTATCCCGCAAAGTCAACGAGATAGCTCGTTTGGCGGTGGAGTGTAATCCTGATAGGTCAGGCGCAGGTCTTCGCCCGTGGAAAAGAAAAAGATCCGTCCCGCGAAATGGGAGGTCATCTGGGAGAGGAGGCTAGGTTGGTCGCCGTTGGGCGGCCGGAAGAGGGCCTCCACGCGGAGTTCCTGCATTTTCACCCCAAGGATGGGGGAGTAGGGCTCCTTAAGTTCAAGGATGTACGCGCTCACGTAGGGCACCCTTTTGTCCACCTTGAGGCGCAGGAGCAGGTGCCCCAGCATTTTGTCGGCCCCGGTGGCGGCCTCACGGAATTCGGCGGAGAACTCGGCGTGGTCCTGGGTTTCCCTGATCAGTTGCAGGCTGCCCGGCTCGATATCAGCCTTCGTGAAGTTGGCTTGGGAACCGCCGGGTCCGGCGGACCGCGCCCGGCCGTATTTCTCCGTTTCCTCGGCAGTAGGGGAACGGCCGTCCATCGTGAGCAGCACCCACTGTCCCCCGGGAGGTTTCGAAGGATCATGCCGTTCCGAGATCGTGCGATCCTCGCGACGGGTGGTCAGCGTATAAGCCCAGCCCGGTGGATTCACGGGATTGAACTCAGAAAGCGCTTGGTGGAGGTACGCGGGCGTCGCCGCCGGCGAGTTGATGCCGGTCATCGCCAGAAGAACGGCAGGAATGGCGACGCGCCACCATTCAAACGGAAGGCGGGCACAATCGAAAAAAGGATCCCTCGAAACGGTCATGAAATCTCAGGGTGCCTCCACGACTCCTGAGATCAATCCGGATCAACCGGCCGGCCTGACGCGTCGATTTCTCTAAGGAAAGGCCCGCGGCCACGTATCAAGGATGAGGAGACGCATCACATGAATATCCAACGCTTCAAAGTTCCGGCAATCGTCGCAGCGGGCCTGCATGGCGCGCTTTTTCTGAGTTTTCCTGAATCTGCGGTCGGGATTAACCCTCCGCCGACCGGAGTGGTGGAGATTCCCATCGCGCCGCCGAGGCAAGAACCGGTGACTCCTGTACAGGACCGGGACGAGGATGAAGATTCAGGGTCCGTGGCCGGAGGTGGGCAGCCTTTGCCCAGCAGGCCGGATGTCCCGAGGCCGCTGACCGGTGACGAAATCTTCACCGTGCCGGTCGAACCCTACAGGCCGGTGGTCAATCCGGTGGAAACATTGGCGAATCACCGAGGCTTGCCCACCGGCCCAGAAGTTGGCCCCGGCCGAGTCGGGTTGCCGGAGATTCCCGACGTCGGACGACTGGACCGGGTTCCGCGCGCGATGGTGCAGCCCGCCCCGGTTTACCCGGATGCGATGAGAAGGGCGGGGGTCAACGGCTCGGTCACCGTGGCCTTCATCGTCGATACGGAGGGCCGGGTAACGAAGGCTGAGGTGCTGTACGCCACGCACCGCGAGTTTGAGGATGCGGCGGTCCGGGCGGTGTTGCGCTGGCGATTTGAGCCTGGCACCCAATCAGGACGAAGAGTGAGCTTCCGCATGGCCGTGCCGATCCATTTCAGCACGGAGTCGTGAGGCCAGACGATCGCTCAGATCGCCCGGGCGTGGATGAGCCGGTTGACGCGCTCGACCAGTTCCTGCGGGCTGAAAGGCTTGGTAAGATAGTCAAGGGCCCCCAATTCGAGGCCGAGATTCCTCGAGTCGGTGGAGGACCAGGCCGAGACGATGACGATAGGGATGGTGGCGGTGGCGGGATCCCGACGCAGGATCTCGCAAACCCCAAAGCCATCCAGATCGGGCAGCATGAGGTCCAGCAGGATGATATCCGGGCGATTCGTCCGTACGCAATGGATGGCCTCCCAGCCGTTGGCGGCGGTGGTCACCTCATGGCCAGCCCGAACCAGATGATAATGCATCAGGTCGGTCAGTTCAGGTTCGTCGTCTACGGCGAGAATTTTGGCGCGGGAATGCACCCATTGATCCTGCCGGATGAACGTGACGGGCAGATGGGGATTGAGTGACGATCTGGTTACGAATCCCGCCTACCATTGATGGTAAGCGGGATGGCCGGGTTTCACGGCCACAAAGGTGCCGCGACAGATCGCCCGAATTTTTCCCTGGGCAGACAACTCGGCCTCGATGACCGCCCGATCCGCGGAAACGGTGACGGTGCGGGCCGACAATTGGACTTCGGCATCCAGCGGCGTGGGGCGCAGGAGCTTGACCGCGTAGTCAGCAGTCACGGTGCAGTCGGGCCGGCTGATCCCGGCCGCCTGCATCAGGTGCCAGGCCGCACACCAGTTGCTATGGCAGTCAAGCAGGGTGCCGATGATCCCACCGTTTAGCATCCCGGGGAATGCTTGGTGATGTTCGGCCGGGAGCCAGGTGGCGACGACGCGATCTCCTGCGGCAAAGCTGCGGAGCCTCAGCCCGACGGGGTTGGCCGGGCCGCAGCCGAAGCACCGACTCTCGGGAGCGAATTGGTCCTGCAGGCTGGGTAATGACATTCCCGATTGGAGCGTCTGGAGCGGCATTTGAAAACGCTAACTTAGTAAGATTTTTATCTGGCACCTGTTGCACCTTCTGCCATTTTGCCCCGAGATATCTAAAATACCAATGGCACGCAAGATGGCCTTCCTCAATTACAAGGGTGGTGTGGGTAAAACCTCACTGATCGT
>JBDKHE010000665.1:0-4792 GCA_039797805.1 Verrucomicrobiota bacterium | reverse complement strand
CGCAACACCGCGGGAATCACCTCACCCGCCTTTTCGATCTCCACGAGATCGCCGACGCGGATGTCCTTGCGGCGGATCTCCTCCTCGTTGTGCAACGTGGCCCGGGCGATGGTGCTGCCCGACAGCAACACCGGTTCCAACTCCGCCACCGGGCTGAGGATGCCGGTCTTGCCCACCTGAATGGTGATGGCCTTGAGCCGCGTGCGCGCGGTGTCGGGCTTGTACTTGTAGGCGATGGCCCAGCGCGGCGCCTTGTCGGTCGCCCCGACCTCGCGTTGCAACGCCACGTCGTTGAGCTTCACCACCGCGCCGTCGGTGCCGTAGGCGAAGCCGCGCCGAAGCTGATCCAATTCGCCGATGGCCGCCCAGGCTGCGTCGATCCCGTTCGCGTGCCAGATGCGCTCGACGCCAGGCAGACCCCAGACCCGGAGCCTTTCGTGCAACTCGGCCTGCGTGGCGATAACGGGCGGCTCGCAATGACCGAGACTGTAGAGGACAATCGACAGCTTGCGCTTGGCGACCTCGGCCGGATCGAGCTGCTTGATGGTACCCGCGGCCGTGTTGCGCGGGTTGGCAAAGAGCTCCTCCCCCGCGGCGGCCCGCTCGGCGTTGATGCGCTCAAACTCGGCCGCGGTCAGGTAGATCTCACCGCGAATCTCCACGATGTCGGGCACGTTGGCCTTCATCCCACCGCGCAGCTCGCGCGGAATCGCCGCAATCGTGAGCACGTTGGCCGTCACATCGTCGCCCTTGTCGCCCTTCCCGCGCGTGACCGCGCGCACGAACCTGCCCTGTTCGTAGGTCAGGCTCACCGCGAGACCGTCGATCTTGGGCTCGACCGTGTACTGAAGATCCTCGCGGCCGAGCAGCTTGACCAACCGCGTGTGAAAGGCGCGCACCTCGGCCTCGTTGTAGGTGTTGTCGAGACTGAGCATCTTCTGCCGGTGCGCGACCTCGCGAAATCCCTGCAGCCGGTCGTCGCCGACCTTCTGCGTGGGTGAATCGGCACTGGCGAACTGCGGGAATTTCCCCTCCAGGTCCGCGAGTGCGTGCTTCAGCGTGTCGTACTCGAAATCCGAAATCTCCGGCTTGGCCTGACGGTAATAGCGCTCGTCATGCCGCGCGACCTCTTCACGGAGCTCGGCAATACGTTTCTTGGCCTCGGCGGGGGTCATGAAGGAATATCGAAGTACCAAGGGCCAAGTATCAAGTAACAAGAAGACCGATCAATTCACGGGCCCCTGCTCCTTGTTCACCTTTCAATTGTCCCTTGGTACTTGGTACTTGTTACTTCTTTCGTCGCCCGGCGTCTCCGCAAGACCGGCCATTCCATCAGCCGGCGATAGAGCGGCCAGCGCAGGTAACACGTGACCGCGACGGTGGCACCGATCGTGTCCGCCAGCCAGTCATGCCAGTCCGGGGACCGAATGCCATGGGTCAGGCTCTGCCGGAATTCATCGCCGATGCCGTAGGCCGAAGCCAGCACCAGCGCCCACCACAGGCCCAGCCCGCGCCAACGCCCCAACCCCGGTATGCGGATGATCGCCGTGGCCAACGCCCCGTAGGCAGCAAAGTGCCCGAGCTTGTCCACCTCCAGCCAGCCGACCTCCGGAACGGAAGCGGGATACCCCGAGCAAAACGTAATGGAGCCCGCCAGCACAAAGGGCAGCAGCGTCTCGCGTCGTGGAAATCGTTTGAGGAAAGACATTCGCTCGCATGCAAAGGGTGTCCCCACCCCGCCGCAATCCGGATTCCCGATTATTGGGCCTACCCTCCCACCTGACACCCTCTTTGCTCCACGCGCCACCCCAAGCTTCGTCCCCGTGACCTCGTCCCAGTAGTCTCCCGATAACCCATCCTCACCCCCTGAGGGAGCGAGCTCGCTCGCGACTCGGCACGCCGCTTGTCGCCAGCAAGCCCGCTACCACATTTCAAAAACCCTCCTCTCCCGATGGTCTTGCCCGCTGGGGCCTTTCCAGCATAGTCACTGCACCCCTCTGGCCGTCTCACTCTCTGCCGTGTGACGGTCTCCCGATCCAATACCCCGGCAGTCACCCTCTTGAATGAAAACGTCTCGCCTTGCCCTGATCCTGTCCGCTGGCTGCGCCCTCTGGCTCGGGACCATCGGTTTCGCCGCGTCCCTCGACGTGGTTTACGATGCCCAGTCCGCCCCGCTGCGTTTTGCCGCGGAGGAGATCCGCGCCGCCGCCTCGGCGCTGCCGGCTGCACCGGTCCGGACGATCACGCTGCGCCTGGAGCCCGATGCGCTCGCATCCCAGAGCTACCGCATTGAACGCCGGGGTGACCAGCTCACCGTCATCGGCGGCGACGCCCCCGGGGCAATGTACGGCGGTTTGGATGTGGCCGAGGCCCTGCGCACCGGTGCCGTGGACCTGCTGGATGCCAACACCCACAAGCCCCACATCGTCCAGCGCGGCATCAAGTTCAACATCCCGCTCGATCTGCGCACGCCCAGCTACACCGATCCCTCCGATGCGGCCCAGGCCAACATCCCCGAGGTCTGGAGCATGGATTTCTGGCGCGAGTTCCTCGATGACATGGCGCGTCACCGCTACAACGTCCTCACGCTTTGGAGCCTGCATCCTTTCCCGAGCATCGTGAAGGTGCCGGAGTTTCCCCACGTCGCCTTGGAGGACGTGTGGCGCACGACGCTGCCGCTCGACGCTTCCTTCGACAACAACGGCAACAACTTCGTCCGCCCGGCCATGCTCGCCCAACACGAGGTGGTCAGGAAGATGAGCATCGACGACAAGATCGCCTTCTGGCGCGGCGTCATGCAGCTGGCCAAGGACCGTGGCGTGGACGTGTATCTGTTCACCTGGAACGTTTTCCTCTTCGGCGCCGAGGGCAAGGACGGCATCACCAGCGACAAGACCGACCCGCGCACGATCGCCTATTTCCGGGCCAGTGTGCGCGAGACCATCAAGACCTACCCGCTGCTCGCCGGTTTCGGCATCACCGCCGGCGAAGGCATGCCGGCCGGGGATTTCAAGACCCTCTCCAAGGAGCAATGGCTCTGGCAGACCTACGGCGAAGGCATTCGTGACGCCCTGAAAGAGACACCCGACCGCCGCTTCCAGCTCATCCACCGTTTCCACATGACGGGACTGAGCGACATCCAGTCCGCTTTCGCGGACCTGCCCTGCCCCATGACCGTGAGTTTCAAGTACGCCATCGCGCACATGTACTCGGTCGCAAATCCCAGCATGATCGGGCCCGTGCTCCCCCTGCTGTCGCCGCAGCTGCGCAGCTGGCTGACCGTGCGCAACGACGACATCTACAGCTTCCGCTGGGCCGACCTCGACTACGCCCGCGCGTTCATCAAGGCCATTCCACTCGAGGACAAGATCGCCGGCTTCTACATGGGCCCCGACGGCTTTCTCTGGGGCCGCGACTTTCTCTCCAAGGACGCCGGCTCGCCGCGCCAGACCGTGATGCAGAAACAATGGCTCTCCTTCGCGCTCTGGGGTCGCCTCGCTTACGAACCCGATCTGCCCGCCGCCACGTTCGACCGGCTCAAGGCCGCCCGTTTTCCCGGGGCCAATATCCCCGCCCTCACCGCCGCGTGGGCGGATGCCTCCAAGACCTTTCCCTTCATCACCCGCTTTTTCTGGGGCGACATCGACATCAAGTGGTTTCCTGAAGCTTGCCGGCGCAAGTCCGGGTTCTACAACGTGCGGCATTTCATCGAGGGCGGCACCATGCCCGGCGCCGGGGTCCTCAACATCATCGAGTGGCGGACCGGCCTGCGCGCCGGGACCATGCCCGCCGGCGTGACGCCGCTGGAAATCGCCGACAGCCTCGAGACCAACGCCAACCATGCGCTGCGCGCCCTGCCGGCCCTGCAGCGTACGCCAATCGCCACCCCCGCCGGTGCCCGCGAATACACCGCCACCCTCGGCGACATCGAGGCCATGGCCCGGCTCGGGCTTTACTACGCGGCCAAAATCCGCGGCGCGTGCGCGCTCGCCCTCTTCGACGCCACCGGTGATGCCGGCGAGCAAGCCGCCGCCGTGGCCCACCTCGAGGCCGCGCTCCGGCACTGGCAGGCGTACGCGCAGGCCTACACGCGCCAATACATCCAACCCGTGCTCTACAACCGCTCCGGCGTGGTGGACATACCCGCGCAAACCGCCGACGTCGCCGCCGACGTGCAGATCGCCCGCGACTGGCAGCCCGGCACGATCGTGGAGCAGGCCATCAAACGCTCCGGCACCGAGGCCGGCTTCCGGCATTGAACCCGCCTTTCACCAACCTGAGCACCCCTCGCCTGCGCCTGCGCCGGCTGGGGCCGGACGATGCCGAGGCCCTGTGCCGCTACCGTTCGCGTCCGGAGGTCGCCCGCTATCAATCGTGGGAAACCTTCACTCGGGATGACGCCGCCCACCTCATCGAGGACCAGCAAGGCCGGGAGCCCGCCGTCCCCGGGACGTGGTTCCAGGTGGTCATCGTCGAGCAAACGACCGGAAACGTCATCGGTGATTGCGGCCTGCACTGCAGCGAAGACGACCCCAGGCAGATGGAAATCGGCATCACGCTGGACCCCGCGTACCAGCGCCTCGGCTACGCCACCGAAGCCCTGGAACGCCTGCTCGCCTACGTGTTCGCCGCCTTGGGCAAGCACCGCGTGTCAGCCACCACGGACGCCGAGAACCACGCCGCCGCCGCCCTGTTCCGCCGCCTCGGTTTCCGCCAGGAAGCCCACTACGTCGAGCACCTGTGGTTCAAAGGCCATTGGGGCAGCGAGTTCGTCTTCGCGCTGCTGAAGCGG
>JBDKHE010000664.1:0-3180 GCA_039797805.1 Verrucomicrobiota bacterium | reverse complement strand
TCAAAGGGCATTTCCCTCAGGAAGGCCGCGCTCTTGGCGCGGAGGTCGGGGTGACACGCCCCCTGCACGATGCCGAACAACGCCTGCGGTGAATCCCCGCGGGAATCGAGCGAGCGCTGCGCCCAACGATGCGTGAGATGCATCGCCGCCTCGGCCTCGGCGTAAGCCGCCGTCGACGGGATGCACTGGTCGAGCACCATCATGATGTCGCTGCCGATGGCCTTCTGCATCCCGATGCTCGTTTCCGGGGAGAGGAGATGCTCGTCGCCGTCGACGTAGCTGAGAAAGGTTGCGCCTTCCTCCTTCATCTTGCGCGAGCCGGGTAGGGAGAAAATCTGGAAACCGCCCGAGTCAGTCAGGACCGGACCGTCCCAGTTCATGAAACGATGGATGCCACCGACCTTCTTGAAGACTTCCGGACCGGGCCGCAGGAGCAGGTGAAAGGTGTTGGCCAGGAGGACGCGTGAGCCGGTCGCCTTGAGCGTGTGGATGGTCTGGCCCTTGACGGTGGCCTGCGTGCCCACGGGCATGAAGATGGGCGTCTGCACCTCACCGTGGAGCGTGGTGAAGCGGGCCGCCCGGGCGCGGGAGCCGGCGGCTTCGCGTTCAAGGTGGAAATTCAGGCGGGACATGCGTGGTGACAGGGAATGATCCGGCCAGCAGAACGGGGCCGGCGCCCGCAGGCGATATTTCTTTGGCGGAATGGGCGAGGGGCGGGTGCCGACCGTCGCCCGAGGGAGGCGCGATACCGTGAAAAAATCCCGTAACTTAGTTCCGATGACCGGGTTCTTCCTATACACCCATGCTCACCAATCTGCGGCTGTCCTTGCGTACCCTGGCCCGTGCCCCGGGATTCTCCCTTGTTGCGGTGCTGACACTTGGCGTGGGGATCGGCGCCACCACGGCCATTTTCAGCGCTTTGCAGGCCCTCGTCATCTCACCGTATTCCTATCCCGACTCCGAGGAACTGGTCCATGTGTGGTCGGGCAACGGTTGGCCGCTCTCGCCCGCCGATGCGGCCGATCTCAAAGCCCAGTCGGCCAGCTTCAGCGCCTTTGGGGTCTATCAACCTGCTGCCTATAATATCGGACAGGAAAATGCGCAATCGGTTCGGGGCGTCACCGGCACGGCGGACGTTTTGCGGGCCTTTGGCGTGAAACCGCTCCTCGGTCGTTGGTTTGAGTCGGCCGACGAAGCGCCCGGAGCCGCGCCGGTGGTCATTCTCAGCCATGGGCTCTGGCAACAGCTCTTTGCCGGGGACCCGCAGGTGCTCGGCCGCAAGGTGCGGCTCAATGGCAACGATGCCGTCGTGGTCGGCGTCATGCCCGCCGGCTATGAGTTCGTCTGTCCGTGGATGCGCACCGACGACTGCCAGCTCTGGACGCCGCGGTCGTTTGATGAGGAGGAGAGGAAGAGGCGCGACAGCCACTACCTGCTCGGCATTGCCCGCCTCAAGGCCGGCGCGTCGGTCACCGCAGCCGATGCGGAGATCAAGACGATCGGCCGGCGCCTGACGCAGCTCTACCCCGACTCGAACACGCGCAAGGAGTTTTTGGTCCGTTCGCTGCACGAAGAGATGACCCGTGACATCGGCAAACAGGTGTGGCTGCTCTTCGGCGCCGTGGCCCTCGTGTTGCTGGTGGCCTGCGGCAATGTGGCCAGCATGTTGCTGGCACGAAGCTCCCGCCGGCAGGGTGAATTCGGCGTCCGGGTGGCCCTGGGCGCTTCCAGTCGCGACCTGATGAGGCTCGCGCTGCTGGAGAGTCTCGTGCTGGCGCTGGCCGGCGCCGTGCTGGGCGTCGCGCTGGCCTGGGGTGGCGTTGAAGTCTTGCGACTGATCGCCCCGGTGAGTGAAGCCCGTAAGGCCGCCATGTCCCTGAACGCCCCGGCACTCGGCTTTGGCTTGGTGGCGACGGTCTCGACCGCGTTGCTGGCGGGTCTGCCTCCCGCGTTAGCCGCCCGGCGGACCTCGGTGGCCACCATTCTGCGCGCAGACGCGCGCGGCTCGGTCGGCTCGCGGGCCCAGCACCGGATGTTGCGCGGCCTGGTCGTCGCGCAGGTGGCCGTGGCGTTTGTCCTCGCGAACGGGGCGGTGCTTTTCTCCGCGGCCTATTTGAAGGTGTTGAAGGATAACGCGGTCCTGGCCACCGATAGCGTGGTCACCGCACAGGTCGCCCTGAATGGTTCACGCTATGAGAAGGACGATGCGCGGGTGCGTTTTTGGTACGATTTCGTGGGCCGGGCGCAGGCCTTGCCCGGCGTGACCGCGGCGGCGA
The DNA here is from genome assembly GCA_039797805.1 of Verrucomicrobiota bacterium. Lineage (GTDB taxonomy): Bacteria > Verrucomicrobiota > Verrucomicrobiia > Opitutales > Opitutaceae > Lacunisphaera. Next base: position 904 of record JBDKHE010000664.1, on the reverse strand, counting down.
TCACCTCCAAGCTGCCGCTCGAGGGTGGCAGCAACACCAATGCCCTCGTGAATGACGAAACCTACGACCCCACCCAGAAGCGGATGCAGGTGGAACGCTCCTCGGTGACCGAGGACTATTTCAAGGCGATGGGCCTGCGGATTTTGCAGGGCCGCAGCCTGCTGCCCGAGGACCGCGAGGGCGAGATCCGCGGGGTCGTGGTCAACCAGGCGTGCGTCGACAAGGCCTGGCCGAACAAGAATCCGATCGGAGAAATCCTCCGGGGCAACAATCCGGGCAAGCCTTGGTATACGGTCCGCGTCGTCGGCGTGGTGGAAAACGTGAAACAGTGGGGCGCCACGGCGGTCGTGCAGGCCGAGATGTACACCGCCCCCGAGGGACATTGGGGTCGCGGCATCAATCTGGTTTTGCGAACGCCGCTGCCCGTAGCGCAGCTTGCGCCCTTGCTCCGGCGTGAGCTCGCGGCAATCGACCCGGAACTGGCGCTGAAGCAAGTGCGGACCATGCAGCAGGTGGTCGACGGCGCGACCCGGGGCGAGCGGGCGGTGGCCGGATTAGTGAACTTCTTCATGGCGGTGGCCCTCGGTCTCGTGGCGGTGGGGTTGTACGGCACGCTCTCGTATCATGTCTTGCAGCGTACCCGGGAGATCGGCGTGCGGGTCGCGCTGGGCGCGTTGCAGGGAAACATTGTCCGGCTTGTCTTCCTGCAGGGCGGCCGGTGGGTCGGCGTCGGCCTGATCATCGGACTCGCCGGCAGCATCGCGCTGGCCTCGGTCCTGAAGACGCTGGTTTACGGCATGGACGGACTGACCGCGCCGCCTTTGCTCCTGGCCGCCGCTGCCGTCGGGTTTGCCGCGTTATTCGCCTGCTGGTTGCCCGCCCGCCGGGCGGCCAAGCTTGATCC
>JBDKHE010000663.1:0-4180 GCA_039797805.1 Verrucomicrobiota bacterium | reverse complement strand
GCAGCTTGATGGATGACAATCCCAGCGCGAGGACCGCTTCCTCCAGTTTCTTCATCGCGGCGCGCCCCCAGCCCTGCCCGCGGCAATCCGCCTGAATAAAAATATCATACAGGTAGGCATGGGTGCCCTCCGCGGCAAACCAGAGATGTCCCACCGGCTGCGAGTCCGTTTCCCGACAGAGCATCCGCAAATAATGGTGGGGCGTAGCCAGCCCCTGCGGCAACAACTTGTCCACTGCCTCGCGGGCCAGCCGCAGGGCGTCAGCCTCCGGCCAGGCGCCGCTCGCCGTCTTTTCACGGGCATAGTCGGGGATCGTGAACTCCCGCCAGGCCAGATACTCGGCCTCGGTCATGGGGACGAGAATCAGCGACATGTCAGGCAGACTGGAATTCGTCGATCAACCGGCCGGGATCAGGGGCCTTCATGAGCGACTCGCCGACGAGCAACGCATGCGCGCCGCAGGCGCGGGCGCGGGCGGCATCGGCGCCGGTGGCAAAGCCGCTCTCGCTGACGGCCACGACGTTCTTCGGAAAAAGGGGGATCAGCCGTTCGGAGAGTCCGATATCGGTCTTGAAGATGGCGAGGTCGCGGTTGTTCACGCCGATGATCTTCGCCCCGTGCTGCACGGCGCGCTTGAGTTCCTCCTCGTTATGGATCTCGAAGAGCGCATCGAGCCCGGCGGCGGTGGCAGCGGTGTGGAGGGAGGTGATCTCGTCGTCGTTGAGCGCGCGGACGATGATGAGAATGGCGCTGGCCCCGGCCTCGCGGGCCTGCAGCACCTGGATCGGGTGCACCATGAAATCCTTGCGCAGGCAGGGCAGGGCTTTCGGCGGCGTCATGCCGGGCGCGAGTTGGTTTTGCGCGAAGTCGGCCGTGACCTCGACCAGGTCGGCGAGGTGTCCGCCGAAGTACTCGCTGTCGGTCAGGATGGAGAGACAGGCGGCCCCGGCGGCGCGGTAGCGGCGGGCCTGGTCGATTGCCGAGGCGTTGGCCTTGATGGCGCCGGCGGAGGGCGAGCGGCGCTTGATCTCCGCGATGACGGCGAGTTTTCCGTCCGGACGCCGCAGGGCGGACAGGAAGGAAGGCGGACGCGGCAGCTTGCGATTGAGCGCCACCAACTCGTCGGAAAACACCGGACGCAGCAGCGGGGCGATCTCCCGGCGCTTGTGGGCCATGATTTCGGTGAGTTTGTCCATCGGTGAAAAACCACGCAATACACGGAACCCGCCGAGGCCAGACCAAATTGCCCGGGATTTTCCGTGTCTTCTGCCCCGGCCGTGGTAATGGCTTCGGGGCATGACGCCGATTGACGAACTCCGCCAGACCATGGCCCGGTTGCGGGCGCCCGATGGCTGCCCCTGGGACCAGGAACAGACTCACCAGACCCTGGCCCGCTGCCTGATCGACGAATGCAGCGAGCTTTTGGACACCATCGATCGCAACGACATCCCGCACATGCGCGAGGAACTGGGCGACGTGCTGATCCAGGTGGTGTTTCACGCGCAACTCGCCGCCGAGCGGGGCGATTTCACCTTCGACGACGTGGCTCGCGAGATCAACGAGAAGCTCATCCGCCGGCATCCGCATGTGTTTGGCGACCACGGCAAGCTCGACACGGCCGGCGAGGTCATCACCAAGTGGGAGCAGATCAAGGCGACGGAGAAGAAGAACGGACCGGCGCAAAGTGGCGTCTTCAAGGAACTGCCCCCGCGCCTGCCGGCCCTGATGTTCGCCGAGGCGGTGATCAAACAGATCGAAAAGAAGTCCCTGCCAGCCGAGGGGGTGATCGATCTGCCGGCGATCGCGCAGACCGCCGCCGGCTTGGATGAGATCGCGGCCGGACGCCGGTTGTTTGAACTGGCCGCGGCCTGCCGCCAGGCAGGCATCGATCCCGAAATGGCCCTGCGCAAGGAATGCGACCGCGTGATGCGGGTGGTGGAGACCAAGGTCGGGGCGGTTGCCGCCAAGCGCCTCTGACCCGAGGCCCGTGAGGTCCATGTCTCCGGCCAGTTCCAATCCGCAAGCTGACGAATCATTGCCCGCCGCCGTGGCGGCCGAATGGCTGCAGCCGTTTCTGGATTACCTGGAGAAGGAGCGGCGTTACTCAGGCTACACGGTGCGCAATTACCGGCAGGCGATTGAGGACTTCCATCAATGGCTCAAGCGATCCGGACGCAGTGCTGCGGATTTCGGCCGGCTAACGGCGAGGGAGGTGCGCGACTTCGTGATCGAGGCCCAAAGCCGCTTCGGCCGGCGCACGCTGCACAATCATGTGTCGGGGTTGCGGACGTTTTATCGCTACTGGATGCGCGAAGGAAAACTGACGAAGAACCCTTTTCTCGGCGTGCCTTTGCCCAAGCTAGAGAAGCCCCTACCCAAGTTTCTCACGGAAGCACAAATGCTCAAGCTGCTCGCGGGACCGGAAAAACTGCTGGCCGCGGAGACACTGTCACGTCCGGCCGCACTGCGCGACCGGTTGGTGCTGGAGGTGCTTTACGGCGGCGGGCTGCGCGTCAGCGAAGCGGTGGCGCTCAATTACGGTGACGTGGATTTCGACACGGGAAGCGCCCGCGTGCTCGGCAAGGGGCGCAAGGAGCGCATCTGTCCGCTGGGCGACGCGGCCATGGCGGTGATGAAGGCCTTCCGTCAGACGAAAGACGGAGGCGTCGAGCGATCAGACCCCGTGCTCACGACCCTGGCCGGCGGTCGCATGACGCCCGGTGAGGTCCAGAAGCTCGTCAAGAAATACCTCGCCCTCGCAGACCTGCCCATGGACATCACGCCGCACAAGCTGCGTCATTCCTACGCCACGCACCTGCTCAACGCCGGGGCGGACCTGCGCTCCGTACAGGAGTTGCTCGGCCATGCCAGCCTCACCACGACCCAGATCTACACCCACACGAGCGTGGCGCGCCTCAAGGAAATCTACGCCAAGGCGCATCCGCGGGCGTGAGAGCACCGCTCACAGCGGGCGGCGGGCAGCCTGTGAAGTGCTGAAGGTTGAACGGAGGTGAAAGAGAAGCGGTGTTGGCGTCCGCTTTCCGCTTGCCGCATCCGCGAACTATCCGCGGCTACTTCAGCGACAATCGACGGGAAGCCGTGTTGCCGGACTGGTCGTAGAGAATGACTTCGACCGACGTGGCACCGCTGGCGCGGGCTTCGGGCAGTTCCAGGCGGAAGCTTTCCTCGCGGCCGTCGAGCAGGCCGTCGACAGGGTGCAGGACGATGTCGCGGACGCCGTTGTTGAGCACGAACTCCACGCCTTCCAACAGCGAAAGGGCGTCGCGTCCGGTGACCGTGACGACGAGGTTGCCGTCGGCCCGGGCGACCTTGGTGTCGGTGATGACCGGAGGCGTATGATCGACGAGCAGATTGTCGGTCTCGAAGGTATAACTGATCCGCTGCGCGGCGGGACGCGGAGCCTGCTCGGCAACGGTCAAACGCGTAAGGTAAAGGCCTTCGGCCAGGCTGCTTGTGTCGAACTGCACATAGCCATCGGTGATCTGGACGGCGAGATCGGTCCACTCCTTGGCACTGTCGGCGCGAATCGAGAATGTGTAGGCGAGACTGTCCCCGTCGGGGTCCGTGACATTCCAATAGATGATTTGCACGCCGGTCTGCGGAACCACCTGGCTGCCGAGGAAGGAACCTTTCGCCTTGTCCGGCGCGTCTCCCTTCAGCTCGCGCTGGTTTGGGAAGAGGAGCTGTCCGAGCGTGGAGACAACATTGCCGGGCTGTTCCGGCGCCGGAATCAGACCCTGGTTAGGAGAAAAGATGCGGAAGTCGGCCAGCACCGGACGCCGGTTCTGCGGACGAAAATACTGGGCCGGCTTGTCGACCTGGAAGTCCGCGGCCGCCTGCGGCAGGCTGATCCGGTAACGCACATAGCGCCCGCGCAGCGTATCGAGTTGGAAGGCGTCGTCGCGGAGCTTGAGTCCGGTCCAGGGCGTCCAGCCTTCCAGTTCGTCGCTGCCCTGATTGGTGCTGGCCTCGACGGTGAGCTGGTCGAGCGGTAGGTTGCGCAGGCGCGGGAATCGCAGCGCGCCCAGCTCGGCCGGTTGACCGAGGTCAATGCGCTTGGTTTCAACGGAGCGGGGCTCGGCGCTGGCAAAGTCCAGCACCGCCAGCCCGGGGGCGTTATTGCGGAGGACCAGGAAACTGTCCTGGGCGAGAGGGACGA
>JBDKHE010000662.1:0-4499 GCA_039797805.1 Verrucomicrobiota bacterium | reverse complement strand
CTCTTCATGGTCACCGTCTATGTGACCACCGGTATCTTCATCGTGGTCGGAGCGATCCTCGCCTACGCGCAGATCAAGTTTCGCGCCCGCTCCGAAGCCGACGAGCACGCCGAACCTCCCGCCGAGGCCGGCCACGGCAATCCCTTGGTTGAAATCGGCCTGATCGGCGGCTCCGTCGCCCTGCTCGTCATCATCGCCATCCCGACCCTCAAGGGCATCTGGTACACCTATGATGTTCCCGAGGCGGAAAAAGGCAGCGCCATCGAGATCAACGCCACCGGCTACCAGTGGTGGTTCAAGTTCGAGTACCCCGGCGAGATCGTCAAACTGGCTTCGGGCGGCGAGGCTCCCCTGACGACCGGCAACGAGCTCGTCGTCCCGGCCGGCACCGCGGTCCGCGTCAATCTCCGCACCGTCGACGTCATCCACAGCTTCTGGATCCCCAAGCTCGCCGGCAAGGTCGACATGATGCCCAATCGCGGCAATCACCTGTGGTTCAAGGCCGACAAGCCCGGTTACTTCTACGGCCAGTGCGCCGAATATTGCGGCGAGTCCCACGCGATCATGAAATTCCGCGTCATCGCGCTCTCCCCGGCCGATTACGCCCGCTGGGTCGAGAATCAAAAGGAGTCCGCCCGCAGCGTCACCGCCCAGTCCGTCGCCGACGCCGCCCTCACCCCGCGCGTGCAATTCGCCAGCTTCGAGACGAAGCCGGGCAGCACGTTCGCCGGTTCCCCGACCTTCGACGCCGATCCCTTCGCCGCCTGGAAAAAGATGCAGGAGGTCGAACCCAACGAAAGCGCCGCCCTGATCAACACCGGCCGGAAACTCTTCGCCGAGAAAACCTGCATCACCTGCCACACCGTGCGCGGTCATGAAGGCATCGGCATCACCGGCCCGGAGCTGACGCACGTCGGTTCCCGATCCACCATCGCCGCCGGCGTGCTGGAAAACACCCCGGAACGCCTTCACCAGTGGATCATGCGGCCGGACTATTTCAAACCCGGCAACAAGATGTACCACGGCGGCTACATCGACGTCGCCACCGGCGACACCAAGATTTCGCTCACCGATGCCGACGCCGACGCCATCGTGTCCTACCTGCACAGCCTGAAGTAAAATGTGATTATTCCAGGGTGCTGTTTTTGACTGCTCCCCGGATCCCAGAAACTCGATCCTCAACCTTTTCCCGACTCCTCACATGGCCCAAGCCATCGCCAAATCAGACTACACCGGAGCGTCCCATGCTCCCGCCAAGCCCACCTTCGAGCTCTTCACCCGCCCGACGGCCAAGACCGGACTCGTGGGCTGGCTGACGACCGTCGACCACAAGAAGATCGGCCTCATGTATGGCGGCTTCGCCATCCTCTTCTTCCTCATCGGCGGCCTCGAGGCGCTCATGATCCGCACGCAGCTCCTCGTGCCGAACAACCGCTTCATCAGCGCCCAGCTCTACAACGAGCTGTTCACGATGCACGGCACCACGATGATCTTCCTCGCGGTGATGCCCCTCAATGCGGCGTTCTTCAACCTGCTCATCCCGCTGCAGATCGGCGCGCGCGACGTCGCGTTCCCCCGCCTCAACACCTTTTCGCTCTGGGTCTGGGTGGTCGGTGCAATCCTGCTCAACGTCGGCTGGCTCTCCCACTTCGTCCCGAGTTGGAAGTTCGGCGGCGCTCCCGATGTCGGCTGGTTCGGTTATGCCCCGCTGACCTCCAAGATCTTCACCCCCGACATGTCCACGGACCTCTGGGTGCTCGGTTTGCAGGTGCTCGGTCTTTCCTCCATCGTCGCTTCGCTCAACTTCATCGTGACGATCATCAACATGCGGGCCCCGGGCCTCACGATGATGCGTCTGCCGGTGTTCACCTGGATGGCCCTCGTCACCAGCTTCCTCCTCATCCTCGCCCTCCCGGCCATCGCCATTGCCCTCATCGAGGTCATGATGGACCGCAATTTCGGCACCAGCTTCTTCGAGGTGTCCGGCGGCGGCCAGCCCATCCTCTGGCAGCATCTGTTCTGGGTGTTCGGTCATCCCGAGGTGTACATCCTGATTCTGCCCCCGATGGGCTATGTCTCCGAGATTCTGCCCACCTTCTCGCGCAAGCCCCTTTTCGGCTACCCGATCGTCGTCTTCTCGGGCGTCGCCATCGGCTTCATCGGCTTCGGCGTCTGGAGCCATCACATGTTTACCACCGGCATGGGTACGATCGCCACCGCGGCCTTCTCCCTCGCCACGATGGCCATCGCCGTCCCGACCGGCGTCAAGATCTTCAACTGGATCGGCACCCTTTGGGGCGGCCGCATTGTCACCCGCGTGCCCATGATGTTCGCCCTCGGCTTCATCTGGATGTTCATGCTCGGCGGCTTCTCCGGCATCATGCACTCGGCCGCTCCCGCCGACGCCCAGCAGCAGGACAGCTATTTCGTCATCGCCCACTTCCACTATGTGCTCATCGGCGGCGCCACCTTTGCACTGCTCGCCGCCATCCACTTCTGGTTCCCGAAGTTCTTCGGCCGGATGGTTCCGGAGTTCTGGGGCAAGGTTTCCTTCTGGCTCATCTTCGTCGGCTTCAACGCCACGTTCTTCCCGATGCACTTCCTCGGCCTGAACGGCATGCCGCGCCGCACCTGGACCTACGATGCCAACATGGGCTGGAACGAGGGCAACTTCTTCGCCACCTGCGGCGCCTACCTGCTCGGCGTCGGCATCTTCACCTACTTCGCGGTCCTCATCTGGTCCTTCTTCAAGGGTCAGAAATGCGGCAACGATCCCTGGGATGCCCGCACGCTGGAATGGTCCATCCCTTCCCCTCCCCCGGAACACAACTTTGCGGCCATCCCGACCGTCCATGCCCGTGACGGCTGGTGGTACGAGAAGACCCACAAGGAAGAGATCGCCAAGGAAAAGGCCGCGCACATCAAGGCCGAGGAATCCCACGGTGGCATCCACATGCCCGACCAGTCCTGGTATCCCCTCTTCGCCGCGATCGGGCTGCTCATCGGCACCTACAACTTCGCCCAGCTGCACCACCCGGTGGTCATGTTTGGCAACACGGTCCTCGCTTCCCACCTGCCCCTCGCCATCGCCGGCGGCGTGATCATGGTGCTCGCGCTCTACCTCTGGTCCCTGGAAGGTCCCGGCGGCTACCACCTCCACATCGACGAGAAGGGCAACATCAAGGAATCCCGCGGCGGCAGCCACTGAGCCACCATCGATCCCAGACCCTAGATCCTAGACCCAATATCCTTTCCATGAGCAGCCACGCGGCCACCGGTCAAATCGACCACCATCACGACCACACGACGACGACAGGCATCCCGAACAAGAAGCTCCTTTGGTGGGCTTTCCTGGCCTCGGACTGCATGTTCTTCGGCGCCCTGATTTCAACGCATCTCATCTACCGCCTCAACCCGCCCCCGGGAAACGCGGTCCCGACGCAGGTCTTCAACATCGAGCTCACGTCCTTCTCGACGTTCATTCTGCTCATGTCCTCGCTCCTCATGGCGCTCGCCGTGAATGCCATCCAGCGCGGCAACATCAAGAGCACGCGCGTCATGCTGCTCGGCACCATGTTCTTCGGCTGCATCTTCCTCGGCGGCCAGGTCTACGAGTTCGCCCACTTCGTCGCCGTGAAGAAGATGACGCTTTCCAACAGCATCTTCGGCTCGACCTTCTACACGCTCACCGGCACCCACGGCACCCACGTCGCCATCGGCGTGCTCCTGCTGGGCATGATGTACGTGCGTACCTTCAAGCCGACCCACGGCAACGGCCTCATCAAGAACTTCGTTCACCTCCTCGCGGTCTGCGCCGTGATGGGCGTCTCCTTCATCTGGCTCGTGCCGGGACTGATCGAGGTCGTCTATGGCGTTCCCCTGACCGAAATGCTCCATCACGCCGCCGTGCCGCTGGCCGTCGGTGCCGTCGCCCTCGTCGCCACCTTTGTCCTCGGCCGCACGTCCGGTGATGTCGAGTTTGGCGAGAAAAACGCCGGCGACGTCGAGGCGATCGGCCTTTACTGGCATTTCGTCGACATCGTCTGGATCATCATCTTCACGGCCGTCTACCTGCTCGAATACCTCTGAGTCCGGTCCCAGATCTAAAACCTAGCTCCCAGAATCCAATCCATGTCCGCCCCTGCCGCCCATTCCGCCGAAGCCGGCCACCAAGAGCCGAGCAAATTTCACGTTTTCATCCAGATCGCGATGGTGCTCGCCGTGATCACGGGCATCGAGGTCGTGCTGGTCTACCTCCCGCTCGCCAAGTGGCTCGTGGTCTCGACCCTGTGCATCCTGTCCGCCGTGAAGTTCATGTTCGTTATCTTCATCTTCATGCACCTGAAGTGGGACAAGCTGCTGTGCACGATCCTGTTCTTCATCGGCCTCGTGCTGGCGGGAGGCACGATGTGGGCCCTCCTCCATCTTTTCGGCGCCGCTGCCAGCAAGCCACTCTCCTCGGTGGTCGGTATGCTCGCCTTTTGATCCGGGCGCCCTCT
>JBDKHE010000661.1:0-4546 GCA_039797805.1 Verrucomicrobiota bacterium | reverse complement strand
CAGGTATTGCCGGACTGGGAACCATCGTAGCCTTTTCCATCGCGCTCATGATCAGTTTGCGTAAGCCGCAGTAAATTCGCGGTTGGGGAACCACTAAATCAAGCGAGGCGTTCGAACTCCGCGGTTGCCCCGCATCCGCTGCGATTTGGTTAAAACGTTTGCGTCGTCGCCCATGGGCGTCACGCCCATGGCTGATCACGGCGGTTGCGTCAGCGTGAGGAGAGCGAGCCTCGTCCAGGCAAACGAGCCGGTCCGGCCGTCGGGCCAGCGGACTTCAATCTGTTCCGGCGGATTTTCGTCGCGCCACCCAAAGAAGGCGAGTGGCTCGCTCTGCGACAGGTATCCGGATCCGGCCTGCAATTCGACGCGCTGCTGCGCGCCGTTGCGATAAACAACCGTGATGGCCGCGCCGATGGCGTCGGGATTTCCCGCGCGTCCGGCGAGTTTGACAGCGAATGAGTTTCGACCGCTCGTCTCTCCCCGATTGGCCAGCGCGAGGGCGCCGCCGTTGGTCCGGGTGGCGACTGCGTCGGGCCAGCCATCGCGATTCAAGTCGGCGACCGCTAGGCCGCGAAAATCCTCGGGAAGATCAATGCCGCTCTGCATCGATGGCACGGGTTCGAAATTTCCGTTGCCGTGTCCGCGTAACAGAAGACCACATCCTCCGTCAAAAGGAGGAACTTCGAACTGCGGCCCGCGGAAATTTTGCACGAGAAAAATATCCACGAACGAATCGCCGTCGAAATCGCGAGCGACGATGCCAAACACCGGGGCGACTTGGGCCAGTCGCGGCAACTCGCGGAACGTGAAATGCCCGGTGCCGTCGTTGATGAAAATCCCGCTTGCCAGGGTGTTGGCGCTCAAGGAAGTGGCATGGTCGAGGGCGAAGATGTCTTCCAATGCCGCGTGGCCGAAGTCGGCAGTCGTGGGAAAGAGACGCCGGATGAAGGGCATGGCACTACCCAACGCCGTGAGGTTGCGCCGGGGCAAAAGCGGACCGTCCTCGTGGTAGGCTTCCAGCACCTGATTTTGCCCAGACTCGTCGAAGTCACCGGAGTAAAGCCGGACAGGTTGGGATGGCGAGGCACGGTAAGTGGTGTTCAATCCGGCATTGCCGACAATATAGTCCATGTTGCCGTCGTGGTTGACGTCGGCCGCCTCAATCGAGTTCCACCAACCGGTATGGCCAGAGAGTCCCGCATCGACCGTAGTCTCTTCGAATGAATGCCCTTGCTGGTTGAGATATAGCCGGACCGGGCCCCATTCGCAGGCGACGAGCAAGTCAGGCCAGCCGTCATTATTGACGTCGGACCAGAGTGCAGCCGCGACCCGTCCAAGCGTGGCAAGTGCCGGTGCGAGTTCCGATCCGACCGAATTAAATACTCCTTGGCGTTTTGTTAGCAGCCAACTGCCTGAGGCGAGGGGATATTTTCCCGGTATCGCCGAACCTCCGACGAACAGATCGAGAGTGCCGTCGTGATCGAAGTCCGCCGCGGTGACGACTGACGTGTTGGCCAGAGCGGCCGGGAACATCCCGGCGGGTGCGGGTCGAAAGCCGCCCGGGCCGTCGTTGAGGTACTGCCGGTCGACAAGCTCAGGACTGCCCTCCGGGTGTTCTACGCCGCTGCTCGTTACGAAGAGATCGGGCGCACCGTTGCCGTTCAGCTCGACCCACAGCGGAGCGATCTCGTGGGTTTCGGCATGTGCGGTCCAAGGCTGCAGGTGCGGATCGGGCGCGAAAGTTCCGTCGCCGCGACCGAGATACAATTGGCCTGGCTGGCCGAAGCCGCCGGTGAAATACACGTCAATGCTACCATCGCCGTTGGCGTCGCCGAAGGCCAGGCCCGCATCGAGGCTTTGCTGGCGCAGCGGAAGCAGCCGCTGGTCCCGAAACTCGTCAAAAGGAAGGTTCCGATGTTCGAATCCGAGCCCCGTGCGGGCTGTGACGTCGGCGAAGAGGGGCTTGTCCGGTGGGGGCAAGACGGGTGTCGCGGCGTGGGCATCCTCCACCGGCTCCTGGAAAGTGTAACGATGGTTGGCCTGTAGGGCCTCGGCCACAGTACTCCGTCCGCCAGGCCAGAAGATTTCCAGCTTGGTTATCTTCTGGTCGTTGCCGAGACCGAAGAGTGCTTCGGCGGGCGTGGAGGAAAGCGCGCCATGGGAGAGAGTGATCCGGCAAGATTGCCGGCCGGCCGAGGTGGTGGCGAAAAGGCGGGCCCCGACGGCAAAGGGATTGGCGCCGCGACCATGAAGCCTGACGGCGATGCGGTTGGCTTGGCTGTTATTGCGATAGAGACTTGGGGGCCGATCAAAGTTCGTGTAGCTGAGGTCGAGGTCTCCATCGCCGTCGAAATCCGCCGACACGGCACCAAAACTCACCCCCAGGTCACGCACTCCCCAGTCAGTCGTGACGTCCTCGAAGTGCAGGCGACCTGTATTGCGGAATAGGCGATTCTCCTCTTGCAGCACCGGACTGCGGCGGACAATCGCGACGGCTTGCGCTGGGGAATCGGTTCGGCGGAGCTTCCCGATCAAGTCAGAATTGGAAAGATCGCGCACCATGCCATTGGTAACGAAAAGATCCTGCCAACCATCGTTGTCGAAGTCGCCGAAGACAGGAGACCACGTCCAGTCAGTCTGGTCGACACCCGCGAGCCTTGCGATTTCGAGAAAGCGTCCGTTGCCGGTATTCCGATAAAGGGTGTTGAGCGCGTATTGGGCGGGGACCTGTCTGGCCATGGATTCGGCCGCAGTGCCTTGCGCGAGGGAGAACGTCTGACGTTTGAGATGCGTCGTTGCCGCCATGTCAGCGACGAATAGGTCGAACTGACCGTCGTTATCGATGTCGCCGAAATCGGAGCCCATGGCATACCAGGGAAGGTGCGGAAGCGCAGTGGAGGCGAGGTCGGTGAACGTTCCGTCGCGATTGTTGTGATAAAGATGATCGGGCGCATCGAAGTCGTTCGCGACATAGAGGTCGGCCCAGCCGTCGTTGTCTGCATCCCACCAAGTAGCCGAGTGCCCTCGGTCAGCGGCCGACACAATTCCGGACGCGACCGTCAGGTCGGTGAAGGTGCCGTCACCATTGTTGTGGAAAAGGCGGTCGGGATCACCTCCAGAGGCGCGAGCGGCATCGCCAAGGTTGGTGAGGAGAAAAAGGTCGAGATGACCATCGCGATCATAGTCATCGAAGGCTCCGATCACACTGCCGGCGACTACGGCGATGCCCGCTGCCGCCGCCCGTTCAGTAAAGGTGCCATTACCGTTGTTGTGGTAGTATAGACTTGGGGCGTTAAGCTGACAGACGTAAAGGTCGAGCCAACCGTCGCCGTCGATGTCGACGAAGGTCGCGCCGGTCCCCCAGCCTTTGCCGCCGGTAACTCCGGCGGCAGCCGTGGCATCCTCAAAGACGAACGGTGCTTTCTGTCGATATAGCCGGTTGGGACCGATCTTGTTGACCACGTAAATATCGGGAAGACCGTCTTGGTCGTAGTCACCAACGGCGATGCCGGTGCCCACCGCGCCACCCGTGAATTCGGCGTAACGGCGGCCCCACATCTCGGGATCGTCATAGCGATTCACGGTATCGATTCCAGATTCGCTCGCCGGAACAAGCGTGAAGAGCGGCGCGTTGGCCGATGACGCGGAAATGACCAGCGACTCGGAGCGGATGGGCTCGATCGTTTGCGCGGCGGGCGCGGCCGCGCCCAACAAACCTGCCGCCAGGCTGGCGAACGTTGTCAGGCACCGGCTCGAAGGAAAATAGTGAGGGAGAAAACGCATGGAGCTGGAGATCAAGGCGCACTCATGGCGGATGCATGGTCAATCCGGACAACGCCGGCCGGCACGTTCGTGAGGGTGGATGTTTTCCCGTCAGCCCAACGGACCAGTACCTTTTCCGCAACTGAGGCTTTGCCGAGGCCGAAGATGAGCGGTGGCGCATGCTGGCTCAGGTAGGAGACGTCCGCTTCCCGCCAGCGATACTGACAGTGTCCACCGGCCCAGACCTCGATCTTCGCGCCGAAGCAGTAGGCCGCCCGGCCGTTGAGCATGACGGTGAGCGAGCGGTTTCCGTTGTGGGTATCGTTGCGCAAAAGCCGTACCTCGCCTTCATTGGTTGAGAGAGCGATATCGGGATACCCGTCGTTGTTGAAATCGGCCACCGCCAAGCCGCGGGCATTGTAGGCTAGCGCCGTGGCCTCGCCCGCCAGCGGCGCAACGTCGCGAAACCCCGTGCCGTCGTTGATGAAAAGAAACATTGGCTCCGGCTTCAGCAGCAGAGGATTGTCGTTTTGTTCGAGCGTGCTGCCGTTGGCCACGGCGATGTCAACGCGGCCATCCAGATCAAGGTCCGTGAGCGCGCAACCCCACCCGACGCGGTCGATTGAAATTTCGCCGAGGCGAAACTGCCGGGCCTTGTCGCGGTATTCGAGTTTCCCGGACGGGGTGACGAGGCTCTGGTAAAACGCGTTTTCTTGCGTCACCCAATGAGTGATAAACAGGTCGGGCAGCCCGTCCGCCGCGCCGTTCAGGTCGCCGATTTCAC
>JBDKHE010000660.1:0-2861 GCA_039797805.1 Verrucomicrobiota bacterium | reverse complement strand
CCAACAAGGGACTGAAGACGAGGTGGTTCTCCTTGTTGAAGAGGACGATCTCGGCGTCACGCGAACGCAGCTGGTCCCGCAGAGTTTGGGCACACTTAACACCGGCGAAGCCGCCGCCGAGGATGATAATGCGTTTTGGGGCCATGGAAGCGTTCGGGTGATTCTAGGATGGCCGGCTCCCGGCGCAATCCGGGGTTCTGGCTGCCGCGGGTGCGTTCCCGTGTCGGGGAGCGGGTGAAGACATGGCGGAGAGGGGGGGATTCGAACCCCCGGTAGGTTGCCCTACGTCCGCTTTCCAAGCGGGTACTTTAAACCACTCAGCCACCTCTCCGTGACCACTGAAGAGGCCGAATAAGGGGCGGCTCGTGGTTTCGGTCAACGGAAATTCCTTGCGGAAATCTGAGCCTCGCAACCTCCGGATTGATAATGGAATCTTTGGCTGGAGCGGACTGTTTGGCACCACGGTCACTCTGGTTCATCGAAGTGAGCCTTGGTCGAAATAGGCAGCCAGGATCTCCCGCACAATCGGTGCGGAGTAGCGGGCTCCGGCAAATTCTTCGTCAGGACGGTCTCCTTCCATGGCCACCGCGATGGCAATCTCGGGGTTTTCCACGGGCGCAAAGGCAACGAACCAAGCGATGTTGTCGGTGCCTTCCGGGCGGGTTGCCTGCGCTGTGCCGGTTTTTCCGGCGATGCGTACGCCGGGCACCTGGGCGTCACGGCCGATGCCGGTCTCCACCACCGCGCGCATTCCGGTGATCAGGGCCTGATAGTCGCCGTCCGAGAGACCGAGCTGTTCGGGCGGGCGGTCGCCGGTGGGTCGACGATCAGGCTGATGGACGAGGGTCGGGACCGTGAGCGTTTCCCGCCGGGCTAGCGAGGCAATGGCGGTTGCCATCTGGAGAGGCGAACAACGCAGGAATCCTTGGCCGATGGCGAAATTGACGGTGTCCCCCGGGGTCCAGCCGCCGCGTTGCGCCTGCTCCTTCCACTTTGGGTCCGGCACGAGCATCCGCCGGGTCTCGTTGGGGATATCAATGCCGGTGGCCTCGTGGAAATGAAAGCGCCTTGCCTCGGCGGCCAGCGCGTCAGCACCGGCCGCGAGTCCGGTCTGATAGGCGAAGACGTTGCAACTGTGGGCGAGGGCGGCGGCCAGCGTGAGCACACCGTGGCCAGCCGCCTGATGACAAGGAAAGCGGTGATCGCCGACCGCGAGCGACCCTTCGCAGCGCAGCGTCGTGTCGGGACGCAAGGTGCCGGTGCGCAAACCGGCCATCATCGTGAACAGCTTGAAGGTTGAGCCCGGTGGATAAAGTCCCTGGGTCGCGCGGTTGAACCAGCCGCCGGCCCGGTCGATCTCGGTCTTGGTGGTGGCCGAAAGCACAGGCGAGACGAGGTTGAGATCGTAGGAGGGCATGCTGGCGAGGACGAGCACTTCCCCCGTCTTCACTGAAATTGCCACGGCCGCCCCGCGGACGACGCCAGGCGTGGCGGCCATGGCCCGCTCTGCCGCCAGTTGCAGGTCGAGGTCGAGACTCAGTTCGATATCCCGGCCGGCCATCGGCGCCGACAATTCCTGCGCGGAGTCGATCGGAAATCCCCAAGCGTCCACGACGACACGGGTTGTTCCGGGCTGACCCGCCAAGGTGGATTCATGGAGCAACTCGATCCCCGTGACGCCGGCCATGGTCAGATGGGGCGGTATCCGGACACTTTCGGGGTTTGGCCCGCGGGCGGCCGGCTTGAGTTCCCACCGGACCCGCCCGAGCGCATGGGCCGCCAACGCGCCGTGGGGGTACCAGCGCTGTTGCCTGTGCTCGATGCGGATTGGATCATCAGGGGCGAGGCCGGCCAACAGTCTGGCGCTTTCCTCCGGGGAGAGATCGTCGGCCAACGTCAAGGGGGTCAGGCGGTCGCGGACGAGGTGCCGGCTAATAATCTCGGCGGTGATCTGCCCGTGCCGTCCGGCGATCCGGTTGACCCGGTCGAGGTGGCGTTGGACGACGGTGAGTCGGGCGCAGGAGAGGGTGTCAGCCGCGACGGGGTGATCGTCGGGGTGGGAGCGGAGCAGCTCGCGTTCGACCTCAGGGCGCAATCGGCCCACGTTGATCACGGCGGCGGTTGTGGTGCGGTTGCCCGCGAGGAGGCGATGGTGACGATCAAAGATGACTCCGCGGGGCCCGGGGACAGCCATGAGTCGCGCGGCCTGACGCTGTTCCCGGGCTCTGAGGTCGTCGCTCCGCAACAGCTGATGATAAGCAAGACCGACGATCAACAACCCCAGCATGACGCTGCATGCCGAAAGGATGAGGCGGAGGCGCGGCGCCAGTTCCGGGACGCCGCCGCCTTCCGGAGGTGCCGACGGTGCCAAGTCGCCGGTCGCTGGCCCGTTACCGCCGCTGGTTCTTGGGGGGCGGGCCATTTTTCCACAGGCGATATTTCACGGTGACCACCACGTCAAAACTGGGGACATAGGGCAGGTTGCCACGGCCCTCGATGGTTTTGGACCCTTCGACATAATCCTGGGTGCCGTCGTTGGGTTCGATGATGCTGAACGTGTCGGGGGAAACGCCATCCAGCAGGCTGAGGTATTCCGGCCCGGCTTTGCTGACGCTGCGGCCGCGGCCTTGTTCCGAGCGGCTCACGAGGCATTCCGCGCCAAAAAAGGGATTGATGTCCAGATGCATGAAGCCGCCGTTGAACATGAGCGTGGCGGATCCGCTGGGTTCGGCGCGCGAGTGCAGGGCCAGTTGGTTTTGACCAGGGGGCTGGATCTGCATCGGCCCGTTGGCTTCGTAGCGGTTCTGGCTGTTGCGCGATTTCGAGCTGGAGCTGTCCTTGAGGCGGAAGTAGCGCGTGTC
>JBDKHE010000659.1:0-2730 GCA_039797805.1 Verrucomicrobiota bacterium | reverse complement strand
ATCATTGTCGCTCATAATCACCCGTCCGGCGATCCCTCCCCTTCCTCGGCCGACATCCAAGTCACCCGCGCGCTACGGGAATCCGCCAAGACCATCGAAATCGAATTGGTAGATCACGTTGTCGTCGGCGACGCGAAATCCGACCCACGTGGCATCGGATTCTATTCGTTCCGGGAGGCCGGTATTCTATAGGTCGAAGGCCTTCACGGGCCTTTTCCGTTCCGAGTTGGCGGGGGCTGAACCACCTCACTTGGTCTCGCAGACGCCCCTTTCACCCGGAAAGTTTTCCGCCAATTTTCGTCGCTCGCTTCCTCCAGAATGTGATACCAATGTGATACCAGAACTATTGCCTATTTATTGCGAATATCTAACTTATTAACAGACAATCTTTTAATGGAGCCGCTTATCAGATTTGAACTGATGACCTACTCATTACGAATGAGTCGCTCTACCAACTGAGCTAAAGCGGCCTGACAGAGGCGGCATTCGGCTGGTTTGCCGCGGTCGAGGCAAGCCCGTTTTTTCATTTCCGTTTCCCGCTGCCGGGCAACTTATTGCTGACACGGCCCCGCAACTGGTGAGCCTCGGGGAAGTGAAAGCCGATCTCTTCGACTACCCGTTGCCTGAACGCCTCATCGCCCAGCGGCCGACCGACCGCCGGGATGATTCGCGCCTGCTGGTCGTGGACCGGAAAACCCGCGCTCTGGCCCACCGGCATTTCCGCGACCTGCCGGACTATCTGCGCGCCGGCGACACCCTCTTTCGCAACAACGCCGCCGTCATCCCGGCGCGCCTCCACGCCACCCGCCCCACCGGCGGCCAGGTCGAGTGCCTTTTGCTCCGGCCGGCCATCTCCCCGGGCTCCACCAACCTGGCGCCAACCGAGCCGCCCGCAGTTTCCGGCCTTCAGCCTTCAGCGTTCAGCGTTTCGCCCCTCGATCAGTGGTGGTGCCTGCTGCGTCCGGGCAAGAAACTGCCCATTGCCGCCACGTTCGGACTCGAGGGAGAATTCACCGGAACCGTCCTGGAGAAGACCGAGGAGGGACTCGTCCGGGTCGGTTTTAACACCACCCAGGGGAATATTTTGGCCGTCGCCAACCGCATCGGCGAGATGCCGCTCCCGCCCTACATCACCGGACACGACAACGCCGCCGCCCAGGCCGTTGACCGCGAGCGCTACCAGACCGTCTATGCCGACCGCGGCCACCAAGTCGCGGCCGCCGCCCCGACCGCGGGCCTGCATTTCACGCCGGAACTGATCAAGAGGATCGCGGATCAAGGCATCGCTTTTGCCGACCTGACACTCCATGTCGGGCTGGGCACCTTCCGGCCCATTCAGGTTGAGAACATCGCCGATCACGCCATTCACCGCGAAGTCTACGAAATCCCCGCCCCGACCCAACAGTCTCTGTTCTCCGCAAAAGGCCGGCGCATCGCCATCGGCACCACGTCCGTGAGAAGCATCGAGGACTTTTTGTCCGTCCAGTCGGCTCCGCTCGATCGCGATTTTGTGCGGGAGGCCGATATTTTCATATACCCGCCGCGCACCTTCCGGGGAGTCGATGCCCTGATCACCAACTTCCACCAGCCCCGCTCCACGCTGCTCTGTCTGGTCTCGGCCTTCCTTACACCAGGTTCCCCGGATGGCATCGCCTGGCTCAAGGAGATCTACGCCGAGGCCGTCGCCCGCGAGTACCGCTTTTTCAGCTACGGCGACGCCATGCTAATCCTGTGATCTCTCCATCAATCGGTTACGAGTTACTTGCACATTGAAGGATTCTGGCTTTGGTCTCGCGCTGTGACTAATTCAATCCACGCCAACGTGAGCCCAGCTCCCCGCCTCCGGTCGGTCTTGCAGATCACCGCCGTCCTTCTGGCGCTGGTCACCGCCGGCTTCTGGGCGGCCAAGGGCGCCCATCGCGGCTGGAGCCAAAATCAGGTTCCCGTGCACCAGAAAGATGAAATCACCGGCCTTGATTACGTGACCTACGAGAAACGTTTCGTCCCTGGTGTGGAATTCCTGGGCGGAGGCCTCGGCCTCGCCGCCGGGCTTTTCGTCGTATCGATTTTCTGTAACCGCAAAAACAACCACCAACCCTCCTCATGAATAAATCAGTCCTCGTCAGCTTGCTCAGTTTCGCATCCGTCGGGCTCCTGTCCGCCGCACCCCAGTCCTTTGACTTCAAGGACCCGAAAGGCGTCAACGCCATCCAGTTTCACCTCGATTCGCTCCTGGAGCCCATCTCCGGCACGGCCAACGGCGTCACCGGCACCGTCTCCTTTGATGCGGCCAATCCGGCTGCGACCACCGGCAAGATCGTCGTCGCGACCAACACGCTGACCGTCACCAACTCGATGATGACCGAGCATCTGCGCGGCGAAAAATGGCTGAATGCCGCCGCGAACCCTGAGATCGTCTTCGCCCTCACCAAGCTCGAGCAGGTCAAGACCATGGGAAATGATACCACGGCCATCGCGACCGGTGACCTCACCATCAAGGGCGTGACCAAATCCATTTCCGTACCCATCAAAATGACCTACCTCGCCGATGCGCTCGGCAAACGCACCAAGCCCGAGAACAAGGGCGATCTCCTGGTCATTCGCGGCGAGTTTTCCATCAACCGCAGTGACTACGGCATCATGCCGGGGCAGATGGAAGACAAAGTGAATCCCGAGATCCAATTGACTCTCGGAATCGTCGGCGCTGCGCCGAAGGCCTGACCGCCCGTT
>JBDKHE010000658.1:0-5706 GCA_039797805.1 Verrucomicrobiota bacterium | reverse complement strand
AGGCACCGCCATGCACGATTCGCACACTTGGAGGTGCGAAGGCCTGAGCCACGTAGGGCGTAGAAGCCATCGTGTCCCAGACCCTTCTGGTCAACTTGGAGCCACGGTAGCTTCCGCGGCTGCCAAACCCGGTCGCCGGTTTAAAGAAATATCCATCGCGGTCCGCCCACAGCGCGTCCCGGTTTTCGGAGGTGACCTCGACAGTTGTCGGAATCACTTGTGCGAGCCTCTGCGCCAACACGGGCTCAACTCCCCAGCTAGCCAGCATATGAGCGTCGCCAAGCAGGACCAGGTTGCGCTTGTCTGCGAGCAGCGCGTGCGCCCTGGGATGTGGGGTGAGCGCGATCGCGCGAGCCAGATAAGCGTGACGCAGTGGCTCAACCACTGGCTCGGCGAGCGCAAAGTCGGTCAGTCGGTTGTAGACGGCGTCGATCCGTCCATCCGCGTCTTCCAGTCCGTTCGGCCCGAACATGAGGGCGTCGGGTGCGCGAATAACGCTGTCGACGCCCCGATCCTTGAATGCCGCGGCATAGAGCTCGAACTCCGGATACAGGAATTGTTCCTTGGGGGCGATATCCACGATAGCCACGCGTGTCGGCATCCGCCCCAACTGCGTACGGGCATCGTCCAGCCACGCCGCCACCGAGGCGTCACGCGCCCGTGCTCCGCTTGTCCAAGGCGCCCAGGCCGTCGGCGCGCAGGACTGAACGGCATCAACCAAGAGCGTATTGAGCAAGAGCCCGCCCGGATTGGTGTTGATTTCGATCAGCCGCGGGCCCGCGACTGTGAGATGGAAGTCCAGCCCCAGCACCCCACCACCTGAGCCGGGGTCATGCAGGGCAATGTTGGGTGCCCAGCCCAGGACGTGTTCGGCGTACTTCCGATTGCGCGCGATCTCGAACACGGCTTGCGCAACTGCACCCATGAGGTCCAGTGAAGTCCGATGCACAAACAGCGCGTAGGGCGAGAACAGGTGCGCATGCAACCCCGGGTCCTGGGTCGTGGCCCCGGGAGCACTGATGCCTAATGATTCACGGACGTGGCCAACGTCCACCAGGGCACACGCGCAAAGCCGGTTGAGTTCCTCGGGATCCTCGGTATTGCAGATGACATCACAGGAGTCCGCTCCTTCCACCATTGGAGTCCCCCGTTGCATTCAAGGGCGAGCCGAGGCCCTGGGTGCTAGAAATGTTAGCGGCGGCGGGCGCGCCGGCAAGACCTTTCGAGCCTGTCCCACTCTAACGCTTCATTCACCAAGCAGGACGGCGTCGTGTCGTACCCTGTCACCATGCCGCGCACTGCCCTACGCCTGCTTTTGGCCTTTTGTCTGATCCTCAATGGGATCGGCAACGCCATGGCCGCAGTGGCAATGCCAGCCATGCTGGATGCGCCCGCGCATGTTGCCATGTCGATGGCTGAAGCTTCTCCGCAGCTCGCCAGCGCGTGCGACCACGCCACAGACGACGGAGCAACTCGCTCGGCACCGGTAGAGCTCCCCCCATCGGCAACCCAGCACCCTGCCGACTGTGACAAAGACTGCTGCGCGCAAGGCTCATGCACTTGCCCGTGCATGCAGATAGGGCAAGCGGCCCTCCTCGACCCGTCAGTGTTAACCGCAGTGCCGGGCAGGGTCGCCATGGCTACTACCTTGCCCGTGGGCCATGCCACACCTGCGCTGCTCAACCTCATTCGACCTCCCATCGGCTAAGTGACTTCAGGCGCTTCGGCGCCGCTTGCCGTGCATGCGCGATATGCCATGCCGGATATGCCTTGTACGCAAGGCCGTCACCGAACCATGTGGAGCTGTCATGTCATTCAAATCATCCGGCGTGCCGCAAGGCATCGCCATGCCGTCGCGGCGACGTTTTGTCCAGGGCCTGGCCGCGGGCGGCGCTATTGCCGGCTTGGGCCTGTGGCCGCGAGCAAGTTGGGCACAAACGGCACAAACGATGCCGACCCTGCGCGGGACCGAGTTCGACCTCAGCATCGGTGAAACCCTGGTCAACTACACCGGCAGCACCCGCCCCGCGGTCACCATCAATGGAACCGTGCCCGGCCCGCTGCTGCGCTGGAAACAGGGCACGACGGTCACCCTGCGCGTGCGCAATGAGCTGCCACGCGGCTCCATCCACGGCCCTGACACCTCGATCCACTGGCACGGCATATTGCTGCCGGCGAACATGGACGGCGTGCCCGGCATGAGCTTCGACGGCATCCGCCCGGGCGAGAGCTACCTCTATCGGTTCGACGTCAAACAAGCTGGCACTTACTGGTACCACAGCCATTCCGGGTTCCAGGAACAGGGCGGCATGTACGGGCCGCTGGTGATCGACCCCGATGGACCTGACCCCATCGCCAGCGATCGCGATTACGTGGTGATGCTGTCCGACTGGACCGATATGAACCCCGCCAAGCTGTTCGCGCGGCTCAAGAAGATGGCCAGCCACGACAACGTCTACCAGCGCACCGTCGGCGATTTCATGCGCGATGCGGAGCGCAACGGCCTGCCCGCCACCATCGCCGACCGCAAGATGTGGGGGCAGATGCGCATGACCCCGACGGACCTGTCCGACGTCAACGGACAGACTTACACCTACCTGCTCAACGGGACCACCGCGCTGGGCAACTGGACCGGCATGTTCGCGCCAGGCGACAAGGTGCGCCTGCGCCTGATCAACGGCTCGGCGATGACCTATTTCGACGTCCGCATCCCCGGATTGAAGCTGACCGTGGTGGCCGCCGACGGCCAACCCGTGCATCCGGTGACAGTCGACGAACTGCGCATCGGGGCAGCGGAAACCTTTGATGTCATCGTGCAGCCAAGTGGGCAGGACGCTTACACCCTCTTCGCCCAGGACAGCGCGCGTACCGGCTACGTCAGCGGCACCTTGGCGGTGCGCGAAGGCCTGCGCGCGCCGATCCCCCCATTGGATCCCCGCCCGATCCTGAGCATGGCCGACATGGGTCATGGCGACATGCACGCCGGCCACGACATGAGTTCGATGGAGACCCCACAGCCCGCTCCCGCCGCGGACCCGCATGCGGGTCACGCCATGCCCGGCACCAACCCGGCCGCACCGATCGCCGCCGATCCGCATGCAGGCCACGACATGTCGGCAAATACGGGCGCGATGGCTGGCATGGACCATGGCAACGGTGCGACGCCGGACATGGGAGGCGGAGGGATGCAGACCCACCCCGCCAGCGAAACCAACAACCCGCTGGTGGACATGCAGACCATGGCGCCCACGCCGAAGCTGGACGATCCCGGCATCGGCCTGCGCAACAATGGCCGCCGCGTCCTGACCTACGCGGATCTCAGAAGCACGTTCGCCGATCCCGACGGACGGGACCCGGGACGCACGGTTGAGCTGCACCTGACCGGGCACATGGAGAAGTTCGCGTGGTCCTTCGACGGGCTGAAGTTCGCCCAGGCGCAGCCGCTGCGCATGACCTACGGCGAGCGCCTGCGCATCGTCCTGGTCAACGACACCATGATGAGCCACCCCATCCACCTGCACGGGATGTGGAGCGACGTGGAGGATGCCGACGGCAACTTCCAGGTGCGCAAGCACACCGTGGACATGCCGCCCGGCAGCAAGCGCAGCTACCGCGTGCGCGCCGACGCGCTGGGACGCTGGGCGTACCACTGCCATCTGTTCTTCCACATGGAATCCGGCATGTTCCGGGAAGTGCGGGTGCAGGAATGAACGCCATGCGCCTGATTCTGCCGCTTGCCATCGCGCTCGCGCTGTCTGTCCCATTGCCGGCGCGCGCCCAGCACCAAGGACATGTTATGCCGCCGCCTGCGCCTGCGGCGCCCATCGGCAAGAAGAAGCCGCCTGCGAAAGCAGTGGCCAAGCCTGCCGCGAAACCCGCGGTCAAGGCACCGGCGACGCCAGCCACGAAAGCGCCTGCGCGCAAACGGCCCACGACCAAGGCCACCACCCCACCCAAGCCGCCGATGCGCAAGACCGCCTCACCAGCGGCAACACCTGCCGAGGTGGATCACTCCACGATGGATCATTCGCAGATGCAGGGGATGGACCATTCCACGATGGACCACTCGCAGATGCAGGGCATGGACCACTCGAAGATGGACCAACCGCAAAAGCAGGAGATGGACCATTCCACCATGGACCACTCCCAGATGCAGGGGATGGACCACCCGACGATGGATCACGCGGGACCGCCTCAGGTCACCCCGGTTCCGGCCGTGACCCAGGCTGATCGCGACGCCGCGTTCCCCGACGTGCATGCCCATCACCTGCACGGCACAAGCGTTCAGAGCTATTGGCTGCTTGATCGACTGGAAGTCTCCGATGCGGATAACGGAACTGCGCTCGGATGGGAGGCGATGGCATGGGTGGGAGGCGACATCCAGCGGATCTGGCTGCGTAGCGAGGGCGAAGCGGTAGACGGCCGCATCGAGCACGGGGACATGGAAGTTCTATACGGCCGCAGCGTGCGGCCATGGTGGGATGTTCTGGCGGGCGTACGCCAAGATGTGGGCGAAGGGCCATCGCGAACCTGGGCAGCGTTCGGCGTGCAGGGCCTCTCGCCGTACAAGTTCGAGGTAGCGGCCACCGCCTATATTGGCCAGGGCGGACGCACGGCGCTGCGAGCCGAGGCCGAATACGACACGTTGTTGACCAATCGCCTGATCCTGCAGTGGCGGGCGGAGGCGAATGCCTATGGCAAGGCGGATCCTCTGGCAGGTATCGGCTCCGGACTGTCGACCGTCGAGTTCGGCGCCCGCCTGCGCTACGAGATCACCCGCCAGTTCGCGCCCTACTTCGGCGTAGAACACGACCGCGCCTTCGGCAACACCGCCGACCTGCGCCGCAACGCGGGACATGACGCGGGCGACACCCGTGTGGTGGCCGGCGTGCGCGTGTGGTTTTGAGGAGGAACTGACATGCCATTCGTGACACGCAAGACCCTCCTCGTCCTCGGCGGGCTATCCGCCGCCGCGGTGTTCGCCGCGGGCGGGTTCGTCTGGTCGGGGGTCTACAACATCGCGGCCGACGACCTGCACACCCGCCCGGTCTATGCGCTGATGGATACGATGCGTGAGCGATCGATCGCGGTCCGCGCGAACAAGCTGCATCCGCCACCCAACCTAGATGACCCGGCGCTAATCCGCCAGGGTGCGGGCAACTACAACGCCATGTGCATGAGCTGCCACTTGGCTCCGGGGATGGCCGAAACCGAGCTGAGCAAGGGCCTGTATCCCGCCCCGCCCAACCTGAGCAAGCAAACCGTGGACGCGGCCTCGGCGTTCTGGGTGATCAAGCACGGCATCAAGGCCTCCGGCATGCCGGCCTGGGGCCGGAGCATGCAGGACGACTACATCTGGAACATGGTCGCGTTCCTGCAACAGTTGCCCGGGATGGATGCAGCCCGTTACCAGGCGCTGGTGGCCAGCAGCGGCGGTCATGACCACGGTGGCGGCGAGACCAAGCCTCACGGTCACGCCGAGGGCGTTTCGGATGATCACGACGCTCCGGAAACGGCGATGGATGTGCATGCCGGCATGGACATGAGCGACGACCAGCCCGCAGCCGCCGAGCCATCGCCGAACGCAGCGCCGGAGTCGGTCGAACACCGGCATGCGGACGGCACGGTCGAGTCGCATCCGGCGCCACCCACGCAACCGCCACCGGCGAAGGCCGCCGATGGCCACGATCACCAACACTGATCCCA
>JBDKHE010000657.1:0-7065 GCA_039797805.1 Verrucomicrobiota bacterium | reverse complement strand
AACGGCTACGACGCGATCTATCACCAGCCCGTGATCAAACCGGCCTTGGTCGGCCTCGCCGGGCCCTGGGCGAGCGGGGGCATCGAAATCAACTGGCCTCAACATCACCGGCCCTCGACTTTCATGCCGGCCGACGCGGCGATCGAACGTCACCCCGACGGCTCGGCCACCGTCTGGCTCAGCGAACACGATCCGATGGCCCGCATGAAGGGCATGCACGGCGTCCGCCTGCATCCGGGCAAATCCTACCTCGAACTCGTGGCCCGCGCCTACAACCGCACGACGGACGTGCAGACCTTCCTCTGGTGGGCCAATGTCGCCACCCGCGTCCACGAGCACTACCAGTCCTTTTTCCCGCCCGACGCCACCTGCATCGCCGATCACGCCAAACGCGCCACGGGCTCCTACCCGCTCTGCGCGGGCCGCTACTACGGCGTCGATTACGCGAAGCGCGCCCGCGAGGGCATACCGGCCGGCGAGCAGCCGCGGCAGTATCCGCCGGCGGATTACGCGCGGAACGACCTCTCCTGGTACGCCAATATTCCCGTGCCGACGTCCTACATGTGCACGGCCTTTGCCGAGAATTTCGCGGGTGGCTACGACCATCGGGCACGCGCCGGCCTCATCCACTTCGCCAACCACCATATTTCTCCCGGCAAGAAGCAGTGGACGTGGGGCAACCATGAGTTTGGCTACGCCTGGGACCGCAATCTCACCGAACCCGATGCCAGCGGCGAATACGCGCCCTACATCGAGCTCATGGCGGGCGTCTACACGGACAACCAGCCTGACTTTGCCTACCTGCAACCAGGGGAAACCAAGTCCTGGAGCCAGTATTGGTATCCGTTCCGGGAGATTGGTCCGGTTCACCATGCGACGCTCGCTGCCGCGGTCAGCGTCAAGGCGTCCGGCCAACGCGCGCAGCTCGGCGTGGCCGTCACCGGCCGTTACGTCGGCGCCATCGTCACCGTCACCGCCGCCTACGGCCGCTCGGCCAAGACGAAGACCGACATCACCCTCGCCCGGTTTACGCGCACCCTCGCGCCGGAGCTGCCTTTCACCACCGAACTGGCCCTGCTGCCGCGCACCCGCGCCGACGCGCTGACCGTCCGGGTTACCACCGCCGAGGGTCGCGAACTCATCACCTACTCTCCGCGCAAAAAATCCGCCGTCGACGCGCCCGCCCCAGCCACCGAGCCGCCGGCGCCCGCCGAGGTGGCCGGCAACGACGAGTTGTTCGTCATCGGCCTGCATCTGGAGCAATACCGCCACGCCACGCGCTGCCCGACCGATTACTGGTTGGAGGCCCTCCGCCGCGATTCCGGTGATTCGCGCGCGCACCTCGCGCTCGGACGCTGGTATCTCCGTCGCGGCGAGCTCGCGACCGCGGAAACTCATCTGCGCGCCAGCATTGCACGACTTACTTCGCGCAACCCCAATCCCTACGATGGCGAGGCCCACTATCAGCTCGGCCGTTGTCTGCGACTCCAGGCGGATTGCTGCGGCAATGAACTCACTCCCACAAGGGATGACCTGATCACCGCCGCCTACGCCGCCTTCTACAAGGCGACTTGGAATCAGGCCTGGCAGGCGGCCGGTTACCACGCCCTCGCCGAGATTGACGCGAGTCGCGGCGACTGGACCACGGCCCTCGACCAGGTGGAGCGGGCCCTGCGGCTCAACACGGACAATCTGCGCGCGCGTAATCTGCAGGTCATTATTTTGCGCCGTCTCAACCGCCCGCGCGAGGCGGCCGCGCTGCTGCGCGCCACGCTGAAGCTCGACCCGCTCGACTGGTGGGCGCGCGACCTGAATGCCGAGACGCTCACCTGCGACGTGCAGGTGCGCCTCGACCTGGCACTCGACTACGCCCGTGCCGGCCTGGACGAAGAAGCGCTGAACGTGCTGGCCGGCGCCCGTCCGCCCAAACGGTTGCGGCGCGGCCAGCTCCCGGACGCCTCGCTCGGCACGGCACCCCTGCTGCACTATTATCGGGCGTGGCTCTGCCACCGCCTGGGCCGCCAGCCCGCGGCGCAACGCCACCTGGCCGCCGCCGCACGCGCGCGCCCCGACTATTGCTTTCCCTCCCGCTTGGAGGAGATCACGATTCTCAGCCACGCCTTGCAAGCGAACCCGCCGGATGCCCGCGCGGCGTTTTATCTGGGCAACCTGTACTACGATCGGCGCCGTCACCCCGAGGCCATCGCGCTCTGGGAACGGGCGACCAAGGGCGAGCCGGCCAACGCCATCGCCTGGCGCAACCTGGGCATCGGCTACTGCAACATCGCCCACCAACCCGCGCGGGCCCTGCGCGCCTACGACGCCGCCTTCCGGGCCAACCCGCACGACGCCCGGCTGCTCTTCGAGCGCGACCAGCTCTGGAAACGCCTCAACGTGGCGCCGGCGCGCCGCCTCCGCGAACTCCGGAAGCACCGGGCGCTCGTGGACCAGCGCGACGACCTTAGCGTCGAGCTCTGCGCGCTCTACAACCAGACCGGCGCGCCGTCCGGGGCCCTGCCGATTGTTTCTCGCCGGAAGTTCCAGCCTTGGGAAGGAGGCGAGGGCCAGGCGCTCGGCCAGCACGTGCGCACCCATCTGCTGCTCGGCCGCCGGCAACTGGACCAAAACCGCCCCGCGGCAGCGATCGCCCATTTTCAATCAGCCCTTGCCGCTCCACCCAACCTGGGTGAGGCCAAGCACCTGCTGGCCAACCAGAGCGACATCCACTTCTGGCTGGGCCAGGCACTGGCCGCCGGGGGCGATCTCCCCGCGGCGCGCCGCCACTGGACCGAGGCGGCGGAGTTCAAGGGGGATTTCCAGGAAATGAGCATCCGGCCCTATTCGGAAATGACCTTCTATTCCGCCCTCGCCCTGCGGGAATTGGGCCGAAAGGCCGAGGCCACCCGACTGCTGCGCGGCCTGCTCACCTACGCACGGCAGCTGGCGCGCACCCCGGTCAGGATCGATTACTTCGCCACTTCGCTTCCGACCATGCTGCTCTTCGAGGACGACCTGACGGCGCGGCAGCAGACCACTGCCCTATTCCTCCAGGCCCAGGCACACTGGGGACTCGGACAGCGCGTGGCCGCGCGACGTCTGTTGCGCAGCGTCCGGCGGCGCGATCCCGGTCACGCCCTCGCCGCCGACCTGTTGTCGTGACGTCCGCCGGACCTCGCGTTGGCGCGCGGCTGACCGACCCGCGGGGAGCCTTTAGACCAAGGCGTTGGCCTTGATGACTTGGGCGTACCAACGCGCGCTCAATTTCGGCGTCCGCTTCTGTGTCTTGAAATCATTGTGCACGATGCCAAAGCGGCGCTGGTAGCCGTCCTCCCACTCGTAGTTGTCCATGAAGGACCAAAGGAAATAGCCTTTCACCGGAACCCCGTCCTTCATCGCTTCGCGGAGCTGCGTCAGGCAGTTGCGCACGTATTCGCGGCGGTGGAGATCGTGGAGCTCGCCGTTCACCGGCGCATCCTCGTCGTAACCCGCGCCGTTCTCCGTGATGTAGATCGGCCGCTTGCCGTAGAGATCGGTGACCAGCTTGGGGCCCCAATACAGCACCTGCGGCATGAGGTAGAGCCAGTCGCAGTTGCTGCGGGGATAGCTGGTGGGAAACGGAACCTTTTCAGGTCGTCCGCCCTTGCCGGCCCGCACGAAGAAACCCGTGTAGATGTTCAGCCCGAGAAAATCCGTCTTCTGCGAAATCAGCGCCAGATCGCCCCGCTCCGTCTTCGCGGCATCCGCGCCTGTGATGCGCCGGTAGGTGGCGCCATAGCGTCCGGTGAAAAGCGGCTCCAGCACGCGGACGTTTTCCTCCACAAACGCTTTCTTGGCCGCGGCAACATTGGCCGGCTGCAAATCGAGGGGCGCGGTCACAATGATATTGTCCGTCAGACCCACCCGGGCGCCTTTGCCGCCGAACTCGCGCACCGCCCGTACACCCTGACCGTGGGCCAGCAGCGCGTGGTGGTAGGTCTGGTTGACGACCTGCTCGCTTTCGCGGTGGCCGGGAGCCTTCTGACCCGTGCCGTAGCCCAGCCGCGTGAAGCAAAAAATCTCGTTCAGCGTGATCCAGTTCTTCACGCGGTCGCCGTAGGCCCGCACGATCGTGTCGGCGTAGCGGGCGAAGGCGTCCACGCTCCCGCGCACCCGCCAGCCGCCGCGATCCTCCAGCACCTGCGGCATGTCCCAATGATACATCGTGACCCACGGCGTGATGTCATGCTTCGCCATCGCATCGAAGAGCCGGTGGTAGAAATCCACGCCCCGCTGGTTCACCGCCCCGTCGCCATCGGGCAAAATGCGCGGCCAGGCGAGCGAGAGCCGGTAGTGACGGATGCCGAGTTTGCGCATCAGCGCGAAATCCTGGTCGAAGCGGTGGTAATGGTCGCACGCGGTGTCGAGATTGTCGCCGTTCAGCACCTTGCCGGGTTGCCGGCTGAACGTGTCCCACACGGAGGGACTCTTGCCGTCGGTAAATGCGGCGCCTTCGATCTGCGGTGCGGCCGTGGCGACACCCCAGGTGAAGCCGGCGGGAAAAGAGAGAGGGGTCATGTTTTTTGGTGGTGCGTGGAAGCGTCTCGGAGCGGCTGATCGCTGGCAAATCTCCTGGCGCCATTTAGCGTGAGGAAACCCGCGAGATCGCGGACGATGGCAGAGCGTCCCAGATGCGAGGTCGGATATCAAGGCTTCGAACCGACAGCGTGCATTTCCACTGAACCGACGACGGTTTCTCGCGCTGCATCCGGGTCGACTTATCAGCTGCTTTGCATGACAGCCCTTGAGCCAAAGGAACCCCTTCTTTCACGGGCTTCCAGCATTCCCACACATCCCAACGCCTTCACAACGCCCTCGGTCACACCAAGGAAGCCGAAGCCGCCTTCGCCCAAGCCCGCGCCCTCGAGCCCAACTATCCCAACCTGCCGAAACGCGCGAATGACTGATCCCGGCGCAATCCCGGTTCCGCCAAATAGGTTGCCGATCATTTCAAGACCCGAATCCCCACCCCACGACTGGAGGGCTCGCGTCCCTGCGAGCCGGTTCGTGTTTTGAGATCTTCAAACCGGGAAGACGCGAATTCCACCAATTGCCTCGAATTAGCCCAATCATAGGGCCCCCAAATGAACAGGCCCAACAGCGGCGACGAGAATTCCAAAGCTTGATTCAAGCGCTGTGCTCATTTTCTCCCGGGATTTCTTCCTCCTTGAGCCATCAGACCTCGCATGCTTTCGTCCCATCCACGGGCCTGAAATAAGTGAAACATTAGCACGAATCTGAATATCACTGTTGAGCACCATATGGCATCAGCGAAAAAAAGCCTTGATGAGGAGATCGTCGTATTACTGGAGCGGCGTTACATCAATCAAGAGACGGCACCGCTAGATTACGCTACACTTCTGCCGCAATTTCCACAGGCCTCGGAGTACGCCGTCGCGAGGCAGGTCGAAATTTGCGAAGCTTTGTTTAGAGAGATTCATGAGCACCTGATGGCACATCGCTGGGAGGAGTTTCTTCCTGGGCAGTATGATACTGATACATTTCGTGAGTATCACGCTCAGCTCGGAAAGAAGTATGTACTCGTAGATCGAGAGGCGCTCAAATGGCTTTTGCACAGAATGCACCACTGGCTAGTAGATCGATGAAGAAGGAGCCCAATCAACAGCCACAGCAGCGAAGTCCTTGATCGCATCTAAATCACAGATTATTGCTACGCTCCACACGACCCGCTTTTTCAAAAGCGTCGGCTTGCGCCCGAGGCGAGCGTGCCTGATCTGATACGTAGGCAATGCGTGCGTTCCTCTTAGTTATGGCCGCAATCTTCATCCTCGGTGGCGCCGTCACAATTGCGAAGCCCAGGACAGCGGTGGTCTCGCATCAGGGATACCGCTATAAAACCGGGAGTGCCGAGGTGATTTCGAAAGACCAATCCGTGGTCTATGGCGCCATTTCGCTCGGGTTCGGGGCCGCCGCACTTTTCGCCGGGCTTACTTCGAAGAAATGGTATTCCAAAGAGAGAGCCTAACCAGTCATCCACCGTGCAACGCCCGTGATTTCACCTGAATCGTAGATCATGCCTCCGCTCACATGGCCCAGTTATCAAAAAGAGACCGTGCGTGCGCCCGCCGGGCGTGGCTGATCTGGAGCGATTCGCCGAAAGAATGAATCTTGAGGATTACAGCTCTTTCATTGCCAAGTCGGTGGCCGAAACCGGCTACGACTACTTCCGCCCTTCTGCATGTATCTCCAGCCCCGAAAGTGAGGAAATGTGTATTTTAGATATCGAGCTGAAAGCGGAGGGCGAGAAGTCAGAAGCGTTTAGGTGGGGAGCGTCGCTCCTGAGGGAGGGGGCCGTGCTATTTCTTGCATTCAGGAGCGGAGATCGCGTGGTCACCGTCGCTGAAATCCGAGAGCAGGCGGTCGTCGGCAAAGTGGCCATTCGCGTAAATCCCAGCGATGAAACCTGAATAGGCGGATCCAGCAGCAGCAACGCCCTTGAGCTCACCTAAATCGTGGATGATGCTTCCGCTCAATATAAGCCAGTTATCCCAAAGAGCCGGTTCGTGCGACCGCCGGGCGTGGCTGACCTGAGTCGAATCAGCAGAAGAAAACATGCTTATCAAGAACGCCATCATCACCGCATTGATTACTTGGACAGTGATTTTTGCCATCGCGGTCGGCATCGCGATCTATCGCCACGACGTCAGCGTGAAGAGCTTGCTCGAATATGTGTGGGGCACGTCTTTTGTTTTCGCGCTTCTGGGCTTTCTTTTCCGTGGCGGTGCCGCAACGGGCGATACGGTTGATCGGACAGAGGCCGTTCTAGCCTCGACGTCCAATCCGAAAAAAGTTCTCGAAGCTGATAGCACCGATGCCATTCGTGGGTTTGCGTTTGGTACTATTGTGATGCTCGCTGCGTCGATCGTTTTCGGCGCCTCCCTCGCTATTCTATACTATGGATATCCTGCCTGATGGACTTTAAGGCCGATCCAGTCGCCGCCACCGCTAGCCATTTATCATCGTTATTCATGATCGCTCCACTCCGACTTCAGTCCGTGTCTCCCGGAG
>JBDKHE010000656.1:0-8514 GCA_039797805.1 Verrucomicrobiota bacterium | reverse complement strand
CACGCCGCCGCAGGTGACGAACTCCTCCTTGAACGTGCTCTTGCCGTCCACGGCGAACTCCGCCTCACACACCTGCGCCGCCAGCGCGCGCAGGGGCGCGTTGCCGATGCCCGTCCAGATCGCATCGGGCGCGAGGCCGGCCGCGGTCACGAGCTTCTCCCACAGGCGCGACGGCAGCCCGAGCGGGCACCACGTCGTGATCTGCTTTTTCGGGTTGGTCGCGCGCGCCTGTTCCAGCGCGGCGCGGGCCGTCTCCGGGTTGAACTTCGGCGCCCAGTTGACCCGGAGTTTGAACCGGTAGCCACACTCGCTGAGGGCGCGCGCGCCCCACGCCGACAGTTTCAGAATCGCCGGACCACTCAGGCCCCAGTGCGTGACGAGCAACGGACCCTGCTCGGAGAGTTTTTGCCCCACGACCGACGTGGCGGCTTCCTCGACCGACACGCCGGCAAGATCAGCCAGCCGCGGGTCCTTGATGTTGAACGTGAACAGCGAGGGCACCGGCGGCTCGATCGTGTGGCCAAACTGCGCGGCGATCGTGAAACCCGCGTTGGAACGGTTGCCGCCCGCTGCCAGCAACAGGCGGTCGGCGAAGACGGTTTCGCCGGTGGTGAGACGGAGTTGAAATGCCGGGACGCCGCCTCCGGACGCGTTTTCGGCCAGCGCGGCCGGGACGCCGCGCTCCACCCCTTTCACGCCGCAATTGGTCCGGATCACCACGCCGGCCTGCCGGGCCGCACCCATCAGGCAGTCGATGATCGTCTGGGAGCTGTCGGTGACGGGAAACATGCGGCCGTCGGCCTCCGTTTTCAGTTTCACTCCGCGCGCCTCGAACCACTCAACCGTGTCGCGCGGCTGCCAGCGGGAGAAGGCTCCCAGCAATTCGCGCGCGCCACGCGGGTAGCGCTTCACCAGCTCGCGGGGCTCGAAGCAGGCATGCGTGACGTTGCAGCGCCCGCCACCCGACACCTTCACCTTGGCCAGCAGGTGCGCGGTCGCTTCGTAGATCGTGACGGTGCAATCCGGCGCAGCTTCCGCCGCCGTGATGGCGGCGAAAAAGCCGGCCGCCCCGCCACCCACGATCGCCAGGTTTCGTTTGCCCATTCCCGGCAGCGTGCGGGCGGCTTCCGCACTTGTCCAAAAATAAAACGCCGCAACCTACCCCTAGGTTGCGGCGTTTGCACACCCACGTTTCTAACCCGTGGAAAATCAGTTGTCTTTCTTCTCGCGACGGTCTTCGCGGCGCTCGCGGCGCTTTTCCATGCCGTCGCGCATCTTGTCTGCTTTCGCGCGCTGCTCGGGAGTCATGAGCGCCTGACGCTGCTCCTGGTAGCTCTTGTGGATCGACTGCATCTTGGTGCGACGGTCTTCCTTGGACATCGAGGTGTCGGCCCGGAGGGCTTCAACTTCGGCTTTTTCCTTTTGGTTAAGTTCCTTGATCTTGGCCTTCTGGTCGGCGCTCAGGCCGAGCTCGTCGCCGAGGCGATCGCCCATTTCTTGCATGCGTTCACGGCGTTCACCACCTGGACCGGCGGGTTTGTCCGCGGCCCGCAGGGCGGGCAGGGCGGCGAGAGTGGCACCAAGAGCGAGGATGAGGAGATGACGGGAGGTTTTCATTTTTTAGGGATAAATTGCGGTTCGTGGGATGAGACGCGATGCCGCCGCCCGGGTTTCGTTTTCGAAAAAATATTTTTCTCAGACCACCCACGAGGCATCCTATCCTGTTCCCGACCAACCAACTCCAACACCTGCTGGACACCCGCGGTAGCATGGACCAGCGTGCTCGCATCATGATCGAAGTCAGCGGTCTTACGAAATGTTACGGCGACTTCACGGCCGTCAACGAGCTCTCCTTCACGGTTCAGCCCGGTGAGGTGATGGGACTCGTCGGTCCGAACGGCGCCGGCAAAACGACCACGCTGCGCTGCGCCACCGGCATCATCCCGCCCACCGCCGGAACCCTGAAGGTCGCGGGGATCGACCTCGCCGCCGATCCCGTCGCGGCGAAACGCCAGCTCGCCTTCTTCGCCGACGAGCCCCGCCTCTTCGACCACCTGACCGTGCGCCAGCACCTGGCCTTCGCCGCCCAGATCTACGGGGTGCCGGCGCATGAGGAAAGGGCGACCGCTTTGCTCACCGAACTGGAGATCGCCGACAAGGCCGACCAGCTTCCGGGCGAACTTTCCCGCGGCATGAAGCAGAAACTCGTCATCGCCTGCGGCCTGCTGCACTCGCCGAAGGTCATGTATTTCGACGAGCCGCTCACCGGCCTCGACCCGCTCGGCATCCGCCGGATGAAAAACACCATCCGCCGCCTCGCGCGCGAGGAAGGCGCGGCCATCATCCTCAGCTCCCACCTGCTCAGCCTGCTGGAGGAGGTCTGCACGCATGTCCTCATCATGAAACAGGGCCGGCGCATCGCCGTGGGCACGCTGCCGGACGTCGTCGCCCAGTTCAGCCAGGGCGAGGCCGATGTGAGCCTGGAAGAGGTCTTCATCCGGGCGACGGGCAATTCGGAAACCTGAGCCGGATGCACGTCTTCGCCACCCTGCTTTATCTGCGCGCCACGACGCTGCGCAACAAGCTGCTCGGCACGCTGCGGCGCCTGCGCCAGCCAAAGTATCTTTTCGGTGCGCTCGCGGCCGTGGCGTATTTCTGGTTTTTCTTTTTCCGCCACACGAACGGTCGTGGCGGCCCCAACCACCTCTTCGCCGCCATCCTCGCGCCGGACTCCATCGAGATCGTCGCCGCGCTCGTCCTCACGCTGTTTGCCGTCCTCATCTGGGTGACGCCGGGCGACAACCCCGGCCTGGCCTTCAGCGAGGCCGAGGTCGCCTTTCTCTTTCCGGCCCCGCTCGCGAGGCGCCAGCTCATCCACTACAAGCTCATTGACGGTCTGCTCATGTCGCTGGTCGGCGCCGCCTTTTTCACGCTGCTGGCCGGCGGAATGAACGCCGGCTGGCTCGGGGCGCTGCGCCGGCTCGGGGCCTGGTGGTCGCTCAACGCCAACATCACCCTCCACCAGACCGCCGCCGCCCTGACCATCGCGCGGCTCTCCCAGGCAGGATTGACCACGGACCGCCGCCGCCTGGTGCTGATCGGCGGGCTCGGGCTGGGCCTCCTGATCATCGTGATTCTCGTCGTGCAATCCGGGGCCGCTGCCGTCGAATGGCTCCTCTGGCCGGCGCGGCTCGCGGTGCGCCCCTTTCTCGTCCAGAACGCCGGCGACTACCTGTTGTCGCTCTGCCCCGCCATCCTGTTGGTCGCGGTTCACTATGCCTGGGTGCACCGCATGGAGAGTCCGTTCGAGGAGGCCTCGATCGCCCGGGCCCAGAAAACCGGCGAGACCATCGCCCGGATCAAGTCCGGCCGCGGGGTGCGTTTCGGCGGCAAGATCAAGGCCCGTTCCGGCCCTTTCACGCTGACGGACCGCCTGCCTCCCGAAGCCGCCCTGCTGTGGAAAAACCTCATGGCCGCGCCGGCTTGGCTCAACCGCAAGGTCTTCCTGGCCGCGCTGGGCGTGATCATCCTCGGCGTCCGCTTCCTGCAGGGCCAAGCCAACATCGACGGCCCCAAGCTGGTGACCGTGGTCGGGTTCATCGCCCTGGCGTTCCTCGCCTATTTGCTGATCATCGGTCCGCAACTCATCCGCAACGATCTCCGTAGCGACCTGCAGAATGCCGACCTGCTGAAAGCCTACCCGCTGCCGGGCTGGCGGATCTTGCTGGGGAGCCTGCTGGCGCCGACCTTGATCCTATCCTGCATCGCCTGGCTGTTGCTGCTCACCGCCGGACTCGGTCTCGTGCCCCCGGCCGGCAAGGCGCCTTGGTTCACGCCCGGCTTCCGCATCTCGGCGGGGCTGTCGCTGGCGGGGCTGATACCTTTCCTGTGCGCGGTGCAATTGCTCGTGCCGAACGCGGCGGCCCTCCTCTTCCCGGCCTGGTCCCAGAACACCCGCCCCATGGCCGGCGGCATGGATGTCATGGGTCAGCGCCTGATCTTTTTTGCGGGCCAGTTCGTCTGCCTGCTGCTGGCCTTGCTCCCCGCCGTGGCGCTGGCTGGGCTCACCATTTTCGCCACGCAATGGCTCATCGGCCTGCCCGCCGCCGTGGCACTGGCCGCGCTGCCCGTGCTGTTGGTGTTCGCCGGAGAAGTCTGGCTCGGCCTGCGCCTGCTCGGCCCGCGCTTCGACCGCCTCGACATCTCGTCGGAAATGAGGGCGTGAGGGATAAGAAGGAACAAGGACCAAGGATCGAGTGACGGAATCCTGGCCCACCCTCCCTCAATCTGCCCTTGGTCATCTGTTTTTTGCCTTTGAAGTGGGACGTCCTGCCCTTGTCCCTTGGTACTTGTCCCTTGATACTTGGTCCCCAGCTTTTGGCGTTTGGATTTCGCTATTTGGCGTTTGGCCTCCGTACCTTGCCACTTGGTCCTTGATCCTTGATACTTAAACTCTGGCCTTTGCTCCATGGACTTCCCCCGCCTCACCGCCATTGCTCGCGACGTGGTCGCTGCCGCCGAACGCCGGTTGCCGGCCGAGGTGCGGACCGTGGCGGCCCAGGTGCCGGTCTGCTACGAGGCCGTCCCCAATGAAGCCATGCTGGAGGAAGGGTGGGAAGCCGACATCCTTGGCCTCTTTGTCGGCCATGAACACGGCGGCGATCTGCGGGACGACCCTGCTCCGCTGCCACCCCAGATCCTCCTTTTCCTGGAAAACCTCTGGGACTACGCCGAGGGCGACGAGGAGGTCTTCCGCGACGAGGTCCGCCTGACCTACCTCCATGAGCTGGGCCATTACCTTGGCTGGGATGAAGATGAGGTCGCCCAACGGGGTCTCGAATAACAACCGCTCCCCGCGGACGGGTAGGGCCGGTCTCCGACCGGCCGAAGTCGCCCGAAAGGCCGAGGCCAGTCAGAGACTGGCCCTACTCACGCCCCCGGCGCTCCTTTGGGGTGACGCTCAATCGGTGCCTGCATTCCAGAGGCGTGGGCCGGCTGGCCCGCCCGCCGGCGGCATTACCCGGGACGGACCTTCCCCCAAGACCCACCTTCCCCGGCCAGTAATCGCCACCCGGTGAACTAGGGCTTTCATTCCCCGGATGAATGTGTTTATTCAATCTTTAGGCAAACTGGCTCCCTTTTCCAGAATGCCTGTCCTTTTAACACATGAAGAAGTTCCTCACCGCCATTCTCAGTCTGGCCGCCTTGGCCGTCACGCTGCCCGCCGCAGGTTTCGACCGCGCGGACGTCATTACCCAGCTCGATACCTGCGAGGCCATCCTCCAGGACATGCAGGGTAACGTGAAAACCGCCATTCCCGCCGAGGTGCTCCGCCGGGCGAAGGGCATCATCGTCGTGAACCAGTTTCAGGGCGGCTTCATCTTCGGCATCAAGGACGGCTACGGGGTCGCCATGGTCCGCCGCCCCAACGGCAAGTGGTCCGTACCCGCCTTCCTGCGCGCCGGCGAGTTCAGCTTCGGCCTCCAGGTCGGAGCCAAGGCCATCAACGCGGTCTACGTCCTCATGGACGACAACGCCTCCCGCCTGCTCTTCCGCAACCGCATGAACCTGGGCGTTGACGCCAAGGTCGTCGCCGGCATCCGCAACGCCGACAGCGAGGCCGTCACCAAGGCCCTGCCCGTCGATGCCAACGTCTACGTCTATCACGCCGTCGAGGGCCTCTACGCCGGCGCCACGATCAAGACCGGTTTCCTCTCCCCGCACCAGCGCGCCAACGAGCTCTTCTACAACAGCTCCCACCGCATGCCCGAGCTGCTCTACAGCGACTGGGTCACGCCGCCGCCCGAGGCCCGCTTCATCATGGACTACGTGACCCGCCTCACGAACTGAGCCACGAATCTTTTCCACCCAAAACCCGCCGCACCCCGGCGGGTTTTTTGTTGGCCCTTTTCGTCGGACGGCGAGGTCCTGACGCCGCCCGGCTCCTCGGGCACTGTCCTCACCCCTGCCTTTCCCGCAGATAATTCACCAGCTCCACCAACACCGTCTCGGCCACGCGTTCCTGCACCGTGACGCGATCCGTGCCGGGCACTTCGATCAGGCCTGAAAGAATCACCGCCGCTCCCCGGTGCCGGTGACAGAGCGCCCACCAGGCATGCGGCGTACGCACTTTCTGCTTCGGCGCCGGCTCCGCATAGCCCGTGGTTGCGACCGCCAGATCGGCGCCAAACAGCTGACAGGCGCCGGCGGCCATTTCGACCGCCACGCGCTGGGAAACACA
This sequence comes from Verrucomicrobiota bacterium, assembly GCA_039797805.1. GTDB lineage: Bacteria > Verrucomicrobiota > Verrucomicrobiia > Opitutales > Opitutaceae > Lacunisphaera. The sequence goes on along the minus strand of JBDKHE010000656.1, from coordinate 2,273 downwards.
GTCCACCGACCGCGCATGCGCCCGGTTCACGCCGAGCAGCTTGACCTTCTGCGCCAGCGAATACGCGGTCACACCGCCCAGAAAATAATCCGACGCCCCCGACACCGCGGCAATCCGCGCCTGCACCTGCCCGGCCGTGAGACTCTCGGCCACCGCCAGCGTGAGCGCCGGTTTGCGCAGGATCAGTTTCTTCAGTTCGGCGGCGGTGCTCATGCCACCAGCCTGAAGATCGAGCCCGCCTTGTCCAGTCCGGTGGAGGGCCGCCTCACTTCGAGTGCTCGATCAACCACGCGTACAGGTCCTGCCCGGCGTACACCCGGATCCACGTGTCGTGGCCCATGTCGGCCTCGATCGTGAAGCGCACGTCGGTATGACCGAGTTTCTCGAGCTCGTTCAGCAGCGGATAGAAATATTTCACCCGGTTGTCCGTCGCATCCCGCCCGCCCGCGAAACACCAGACGGGCATCCGGGCCGCGGCGAGCGCGGGTGCCAGCCGGGGAGCCCCGGCCCCGACCACCGGGGCAATGGCCGCAAACCGCTCGGGGTGCTGCGCCGCGAGAAACCAGGTGCCTTTGCCTCCCTCGCTCAAGCCGGTGAGCGTGACGCGGCGGGCATCGCCTTTGTAGTGCGCCAGCACGTTATCCACCATGGCCAGGAGTTCGTCGGCCATGGTGTTCCAGCTGTTCGCACTCTCGGCGTAATTTTCCAGCTTGGCCGGGACCTCCTCCGACAACTGACCCTGCATCGGCTCGTTGCTGCGCGGATGCCAGGGGTACGGATTGATACCGTGGGCTTGCGCTGCGGAATGTCGGCGCGTCGGCGGTTCTTGATATAGTCGACCTCCCCCTGGTCGTACATCGGCAGCTGCGGCGAAATGATCACGAAAGGCAGGTCCCGCCGCTGGCACCACGCCTCGAAGAGCGGTCCGTGCATCAGCACATAGTCGAGGTCGGCCTTGCCGTCCCCCCGCTCACCGTTGCCGTGCAGGAACAGCATCACCGGCCACTTCTCCCGCTGCGCAAAACCGCGTGGCAGGTACACGAAGTAGTCACGCTCGGCGTTCATCGCCGCGCTGTGATACGGGACACGGAGCAGCTGCGGTTCAGAGAGACTGGCGGCCGAGGCCGTCAGGCCAAGGACGGCGGTCAGCCACAACGCGACAAGGGATTTGCTCATGGGGTCAGGAAGGCTGTCCCGATGGAAACCACCCCGGCGATGACTTCAACCCGTCATTCGGACCGGTCGACGGCTATTTTTCCGCCGCCAGAATCCGGCGCACGCGCCAGCGCTGGCCCTTGTCCACGATGAAGCCGACGCAGGTCTTCGCCCCGCAGCGACAGGGATGGTTGCGCCAGTTCTCGTAGGCGAAGCCGTAATCGTAGGTCAGTTCCTCACCGGGCGCGATGTCGCGGAGGGCGCAGACCCAGATCTTGCCGGAATAGTTCAGCGTCTCGCAGTTCGGTTCGCAGGCATGGTTGATGCGGCGCGCCGGGTTCCACGCCACCCCGCCGTCAATATCGTGCCGGTTCGTCAGCTCCATCACATACACGCAGCCGTCTTCCCCGGCATCGCGACGGGCCTGGCGCTGATCCTCCCGGCGCTGCGCCTCGGCCTTGGTGATGCGCTCCCCGACATACTCGATGATCTTCGAGTCCTTGGGGATGAAATCGCGGGCGTAGATCCCGTAACCGTGCAGGCCGGACCGGCCCAGCCGCAGATTGGCGGGCAGCTTCGGGCTTTTTCGAGCGGAGGGACGTTTTTTCATTTCAGCTCGAGCCCCACCGGACAGTGATCGCTGCCGAGGACGTTTGCCTCGATCCATGCGCGCTTGAGCCGCGGCTTCAGCGCCGCCGAGGCCATGAAATAATCGATGCGCCATCCCACGTTGTTGGCGCGGGCGCCGGCCCGGTACGTCCACCAGCTGTAGTGTCCGCCCCCTTTCTCAAACTGCCGGAACGTGTCGATGAAACCCGCGCCGAGATAATCGCGGAAACCGGCGCGCTCCTCGTCCGAAAAACCCGGATTGCCCACGTTCTCCTTGGGCCGGGCGAGATCGATCTCCTCGTGCGCCACGTTGAGGTCGCCACAGAACACCACCGGCTTCTTCTTCTCGAGCTTGCGCACATGCGCGAGCAGCGCGCGGTCCCACGCCTGGCGGAAACCGAGGCGCGCCAGCTCCGGCTGCGCATTGGGCACATAGACGCCGACAAAATAACAGTCCGCCAACTCGATGGTGATCGCGCGTCCCTCGGCGTCGTGCTCCGCCGAGCCCA